>NZ_JBFBAO010000437.1:0-5185 GCF_040682255.1 Micromonospora sp. NPDC051296
ACGGGCTCGGTGGCAGCACGCCGGCGCGGAGCGCGAGCACCGTCTTGATCAGACCGGTCACACCGGCCGCCGCGTCCAGGTGACCGATCAGCGCCTTGACCGACCCGAGCGCGCAGAACCCGGTCCGGTCGGTAGCGGCACGGAATGCCCTGGTCAGCGCGGCGACCTCGATCGGGTCGCCGAGCGGGGTGGCGGTGCCGTGCGCCTCGACGTACCCGATCCGGGTGACATCGACGCCGGCCAGCCGCTGCGCGGTCCGGATCATCTCGGCCTGCCCGTCTATCCGGGGCGCGGTGAAGCCGACCTTGTCGCCGCCGTCGTTGTTGACCGCGGTGGCCGCGATCACCGCGTACACGGTGTCGCGGTCGCGGACCGCGTCTGCCAGCGGTTTGAGCACCACGGCGGCCGCGCCGCTGCCAGGGACCATGCCGTCGGCCGTGGCGTCGAACGGCCGGCAGACCCCGCGCGGGGACAGCACCCCGCCGGGCTCTGGGTGATACCCGCCCTGCGGCGGCTGGACGGAGACGCCGCCGGCGATCGCGATCTCACACTCGCCGGCCAGCAGCGCCTGCCCGGCCAGGTGCACCGCGACCAGCGAGGTCGAGCAGGCCGTCTGCACGGCCACGCTGGGCCCGGTGAGGTTGAGGTGGTAGGAGACCCGGGACGCCAGCATGTCCTTGTCGTTGGCGATTATCAGTTCGCCGTAGCCGGCGCTGGTGGTGCCGCCGAGCAGGTTGCGCAGCAGGTAGGTGCTGATGCTGCTGCCCGCGTAGACGCCGACCCGGGCACGGCCGCCGTTGTGGTGGCCGGCATCCTCCAGCGCGTGCTGCGCGGTCTCCAGGAAGATCCGCTGCTGCGGGTCGAGCAGCGCGGCGTCACGCGGCGAGTAGCCGAAGTAGGCCGCGTCGAACCGGTCGATGTCGTCCAGCCGTCCCCAGGCCGTGACGTGGCCGGGCCCGTCCGGGTCGGTGCGGGTGATCCGTTCCCGTCCGGCCAGGACCGTCTCCCAGAGACGCGCGCAATCTGGTGCGCCGGGGAAGCGGCCGGCCATGCCGATCACCGCGATCTCCAAGCCGGTGAGCTCGTCCGGCGCAGTCGTCATCGACCTGCTCCCACTGCCGGAGCCGGCTCGCGTTCGAGGTCGCGGACGTGACGGGAGAAGTACGTGGCGATGCCGGCCGCGATCGGCAGCAGCCCGACGGTGATCAGCAGGCCGGCGATGCCGCGCTCCTCGCCGAGCAGCGGCGTGAAGACCGTGTCGGCCAGGACTCCGGCGGTGAGCGCGGAGACCGGCACCGAGGCGAGCGCCACCACGCGGAGCGTCGCGAACGCGCGGCCGAGCATGTCGGCCGGCACCTTGGCCTGCCAGATCGTCGCGTTGCAGGCGTTGATCACCGGCAGGGCCAGGGCGTAGATGAGCACGCCGGCCACGACGACCGGGACTGCGGCGCGCACGCCGAGCACCGCGATGCCGATGCCGAAGACGATGCCGGCGCCGAGCACGCCGTGGATGCGGCGGCGCGGCCCGCCCCAGGCGATCATGAGGATGGCGCCCACGAGCCAGCCCAGGCCCTCGGCGGAGAGGATGAGACCGAGGTCGCCCTGCGTGCCGAACTCCAGGACCAGCGGGGGCAACAGCGCGAGCGTGAAGCCGGCGGCGATGTTGGCGATCGAGAAGAAGCCGAGCAGGATCAGCAGGCCGCGTTCGCGGGAGATGTAGGCCCAGCCGGCGGCGACGTCGCCGAGGATCCGGCGGACGCCGGTGGCCTGCCCGGTCGCGGCCGGCTGCGGGATCCGGATCACCGCCAGGACGACCACCATCGCGGCGAACGTGACCAGGTCGATGAGGACCACACCGAGGATTCCGACGACCGGGATCAGCAGGGCGGCCAGCGCCGGGGCGAGCAGGCGGGAGGACGCGTTCGCCATCTGCACCATGCTGTTCGCGCGGGGCAGCAGACGCTCCGGGACCAGCTGCGGTACGGAGGAGGCGAACGCCGGGTACTGGATGGCGCCGCAGGTGGCGACCAGGAACGTGACCGCGTAGACCAGCGCCACGCTCAGCGCATCCGCCGCGACCAGGACGGCCAGCGCGGCCAGCACGGCAGCGCCGCCCGCGTTGGCAAGCAGGATCAGCCGGCGCCGGCTGTACCGGTCGGCGAGCACACCGCCGACCAGCGTGACCAGCACCTGCGGGAGGTAGAGCACAGTCACGACGCCGGCGAAGTGGGTGGCGGATCCGGTGGTCCGGTAGACCCAGACGCCGAGCGCGAAGCCGGTCATCGCGGTCCCGGTCAGCGACACCAGCTCGGCCAGCCAGAGCGCCACGAACGTACCCAGCCGGCTCGGTGCCCGCGTCATGTCGGACTCACCTCGACGCTGAGCCGATGATTCGCTCGCAATCCCGCTCATTCCTGCTGCCCCTTCGCCTGTCGGAGGCGGAGCGCGCCGGCGCGGCGGCGCTCCGCGGGATCGTCGCCGGACGTCTCCGGTGGTGCGGTGGCGGCCAGGTGACCGGCGAGCGCGGCGACGGTCGGGTGGTCGAAGAGGTCCAGCATGGACACCTCGACGCCGAGCCGCTCGGCGAGCAGGACCCGGACGCTCAGCATCAGCCGGGAATGGCCGCCGAGGTCGAAGAAGTTGTCCTGCGGACCGACGACCGGCACGTCCAGCACCTCGCGCCAGACCTCGGCGATCCGGCCGGCAAGCGGTCCGGCCGACTCCGCGACCGGCGTGGCCGTGGTCGTTGCGCCCTGGGTCGTTGCGGCCGTGGTCGTTGCGGCTGTCGAGGCCGGTGTGGGCAGGTCCGGAAGGACCGCGTCCGGATCCGTCAGGGCGCCGAGGAGCCGCAGGTACGCGGCGGCGAGCCGGTCCGCGCCGGCCGGATCCAGCACCGTACCCCGGTAGAAGAAGTCGCAGACCGTGCCGTCCGGGGTCTCGCGGACGCCGAGCGTCAGGTCGTACTTGGCGACGCCGGTGAAGATCTCCTCCACGGTGGTGCGGCAGTCGCCGAGGGCCGGCGGCTCGGCCTGCGCCGGATGCAGCCAGAACACGGCCTGGAAGAGAGGGCTGCGTCCGGTGCCCCGGGCCGGGCCCGTCTCCTGGATGATGTCCTCGACCGGGATCTGGTGACCGAATCCGTCCAGCACCGCGTCCCGTACCCCGGCGAGAACATCCGCGAAGGCCGGCGTGCCGGTCATCGGCACGCGCAACGGCAGCATGTTGACGAACAGGCCGACCGCGTGCGCGGTCTCCGGGCGCCGGCGGTCCGCGGCCGGTGACCCGATCACCACGTCGGTGCGGCCGGTGTGCGTGCGCAGCAGCACCGCGAACGCGGCGAGCATGGTCATGAACGACGTGCACCGGTGCCGGCGGCCGGCGGCCCGGACCCGGTCGGCCAGGTCCGGGGTGAGGCGCACGCGGTGCAGCCCGTCCGGGGTGCCCGGGGCCGGGGAGCCGGGCAGGGTTACGGGCGGTGGCGCGTCGAGCAGGCGGTCTCGCCAGTACGCGAGGTCGGCGCCGTTCGGACGGGTGCGCTGGGCGTCGATCAGGTCCGGGTACGTCGCGGGGTGCGGCGGCAGCTCCGGGGTGCGGTGCGTGGCGCGGGCCGCGTACGCCTCGGCGAGCTGGGCGAAGAACACCCGCGCCGACCCACCGTCGAAGACGAGGTGGTGGACGACCAGGATCAGTTCGTGCCGGTCCGGCGCCGACCGCAGCAGCTCGGCCCGCAGCAGTGGGCCGCCGGCCAGGTCGAACGGCGCCCGGGCCAGTTCCTCCGCGCGCGCCGTCGCGGTGTCGGGCGGCAGCGCGCCGAGGTCGGTGACCGGCAGTGTGAACGCGCCGGCCGGCCGGACCCGCTGCCGCAGCTCGGTGCCGGTGAGCGTGAACGAGGCTCGCAGCGCGTCGTGGTGCGCGACCAGGTCGCCGAGGGCGGCGCGCAGCGCGCCGGGGTCGAGCGGCCCGTCCAGCCGGATCCGGTACGGCACGTGGTAGGCCGGGCCCGGGGTGAGCTGCAGGGCGAACCACATCGATTCCTGGGCGGGCGACACCGAAAGAAGGCCTGCGTCGTCGACCTCGGCTGCACCGTCGATCATAATCTCTCCGAATGCGTCGGCCGGTGGGAAATCCATGGCACGAAAAAGTCGATGATCGAATGCACGACGTCGGGAATTATGCCATGACTCCCGGCTCCGCGAAAGGAGAAGGACGAGGCGCGAAATTTTAAGAAATTGACCATAGCGGATGCGTTGCATCGTGTCCGGCATCCGCCGACACATCACCCACAGGGCCCTTGCAACGCCACAAAGTCGGGCCATCCGGACACCGTTGACGGGTCCAGATCAGCCGGTTAGATTGCGTTGGTCACGAACGGCGACCAGCGAGGGTGATCATTTTATGACCACTTCCGAAGCGGATGTCACCCCTTCCGTCGAAGAATGCGTAACCGCCAACAGAAATGGCTGGAATCTACGCGTGAAAGAGCACCTCGACACCGAATTCTATGGTGTCGACTCTTTCAAGAACGGTCGCAACACGGTGCAGAGAATCGAAATCGAGGAAGTTGGTGACGTCACCGGCAAATCGCTTCTGCATCTGCAATGCCATTTCGGCCTGGACACGATGTCGTGGAGCCGACTGGGCGCCCGCGCCACCGGCGTCGACCTGTCCGACGAGGCGATCGAGAGCGCCCGTGCGATCGCCGCCGAGCTGGGGTTGGACACCAGGTTCATCCGCAGCGACATCTTCGAGCTGCCGAAGGCGCTGGACGAGAAGTTCGACATCGTCTTCACCAGTTACGGCGCGCTCGTGTTCATGCACGACTTGGACCGGTGGGCCGAGATCGCCGCTTCCTACCTGAAACCCGGCGGCAAGGTGTGCATCGTGGAAATCCACCCGGTGCTGCCGCTCTTCACCGAGATTGACGGAGAGTTGCGCCTTACCTACTCACTGTTCCAGGACGGTCCGAATCGGATGGAGGTCGCGAAGACCTACGCCGATCTCAAGCCGGTCGAGCCGCACACCGAGTATTTCTGGCGGTGGTCCGTCGGCAGCCTGTCGACCGCGCTCATCAACGCCGGCCTGCGCATCGACCGGCTCCGTGAGCTGCCGTTCGACATGCGGCAGCGGTTCCCGTCGATGGCGCGGGGCGAGGACGGGTACTGGCGGCTCCCCGGCGACCCGCTGC
>NZ_JBFBAO010000438.1:0-5183 GCF_040682255.1 Micromonospora sp. NPDC051296
GGAACGCGGACTGGTTCAGCAGCAGCCCGACGGCCGCGGCCGCCAACAGGGCCAGGAACAGCCAGCTGACCACGGTCTGAAGTACGTTTCCGTGGAACCGGTCGGCGGCGCCCTTGGCCAGTGCCGCGGCGAGGCTGTAGGCGACCCCGCTGGCTGCCCCGAGTACCGCGCCTCGCGCGGTGTCGACGAGCCGATGGGCGACCAGGACGCAGGCCGCCACGATCAGTGCCGCGCAGACCACGGCGCCCGTCCACGCCGCGGGGGCAGGACTGCGCACGCCGGCCCGGACATCCGCCAGGACAAGGAACGCGGTCAGTCCGACCACGCCCACGGCGACCGCGATCAGGTCCCGTCCGGCGACGCGGCGCCGGATCAGGGCGGCCTCGATCAGCACCGCCATGAACAGCCCGCTGGCCATGACGGGCTGGACGACCGCGAGCGGTCCGAGCCGGAGCGCGACGACCTGCAGGGCAACGCCGGCCGAATCGGGGATCAAGCCCGACAGCCACAACCGGCTGCGGGCCAGTCGAAGGATCAGGCGAGGATCCAGCGCGGCCCGCTGGGGCTGTTGCTTCGCGGCCTTCTGGTGCAGTGCCGAGGACAGCGCGAAGCAGAGCGCCGCCGCGAGCGCGGCGAGGATCATGACGGACGCGCTGGCGCATCGGGCACCAGCCGCGGCTTCTTCATGGGCGGAATCGGCGATGGCCGGGCGGTCGGCCGGCCGACCGCCGGACGGCTTCCGAGACCACCGTGGCCATGTCGGTCGCGGTGACGATGGCGGTGTGCGCCGTGGTCTCAGGGGCGGTCAGCGCGGTGAGTACCGGCCGCAGGTGTCGGGTGGTGGTGACGTAGGTGGTCAGTCCGGCGTCGGCCAGCACCTCGGCGTTGGCCCTGCCGTGCCCAGGTATCGGCCGGTAGGTGACGGTCGGCAGCCCGGACGCCAACGACTGCTGGCAGGTCAGGCCGCCGGCGTTCTCCACCACGACGTCGACCGCCCGCATCAGGGCGGGCATGTCGTCGACCCAGCCCATCACGTATCCGGGAAAGCCCTGTAGTCGCTCTCGCAGGGGCTCGTTGCGTCCGCATACGACGACCGGTTTCACGCAGCCGGTGGCGAGCACCTCCGCAGCGGTGCGGGCCACGTCGCCGACTCCCCAGGAGCCGGCGACGATCAGCGCCAGCCGGTCCTCGTCTGGCAGCCCGAAGCGGGCGCGTGCCTCGCGCTTGCGGTCGGTGGGCAGCGGCGTGAACCGAGTGGACACCAGCGGGCTCACCACCCGTACGTCGCGTGCACCGCGCGCGGTGGCCTGTTTCTGTGCCGCGTCGTGGATGACGCAGTAGGTGTCGACGCCGGGCGACATCCAGGTCGGGTGGACGACGAAATCGGTCACGTAGGCGATGACCGGTGTGCTGAGCCGTCCCCGGCGGCGCAGCGGTCCGAGCAGCTGGTTGGCGAACGGAAAGGTCGTGACGACGAGACTGGTGCCGGGCGGTAGCCGCAACAGCATCCGCCGGGAGGCCAGCCGCAGCGCAGCTCGGATCGCGGTGACCGCCAGCGGTGAGCGGTCGGTGATCGTGAACAGGGCGTCGTAGCTCCAGGGCAGCCAGCTGAGCATGGCCCGGTAGCCTTCGCGGACCACGGCGTGCATGGGCCGGGGAAGCGCCGCGAAGAAGTTGAGGTGTTCCACCACGATCCCGTCGGCGGCCAGCCGGTCCGCCAGCTCGGCGGCGGCGGCGTCGTGTCCAGCGCCGATGTCTGCGGAGACGACCACGATCCGGTCCCGGACCGGTCGGTTGGACGCGTCGCCGGACACCTGATGGTCTCCGGCGGGCGCAGCTCCGGCCATGGGCAATCGGATCCTGGACCCGTCAGACATGACGGCACCGGCCCCAGGGTGTCCGCTCTTGCCACTGGCTCACCGATCGCGGTTACCCGCCCTCGCCACCGCCATGCCAGCACCGGCGGTGCCGTCCGCACCGCGGACATGGGGCGCGGACGCTATGTGCCGGCGTCGGACGCCTGGTGTGCGCCGAGGGTGCCGATGGTCAGGTCCCGGTCACGGGCCCATTCGATGAGATACGGCAGGGTGGCCAGGGTCCCCCGCCAGGCTCCGGGCGTGGCGACGCAGTCGGAGTCGTGCAGCAAGACGGTCCCCCCGCCGGCAAGATCCTTGACCATCGTCCGCCAGATCGATTCCGGTGGCCGCCTGGCCTCCCAGTCACGCCCCCATGCCGTCCAGAGTCGGGGAGTCAGGCCCAACCGCCGGCAGGCCAGTACCGCGGGCGTCGTCAGCACCCCGTACGGTGGCCGGTACCAGACCGGCGTGTGTCCGGTCACGACGGCGATCCGGTCCCGCGCTCGTGCGATGTCGTTGTAGGTCCCGGCGGGAGATCGCCAGAGCAGGTTCCGGTGCGCCCAGCCGTGGACCGCGACCTCGTGCCCCGCCGCGGTCAGTTCCCGGCCGAGTCCCGGATCACGGTCGAGCATGCAGCCGAGCAGGAAGAACGTCGCCCGTATCTGCGCCCGCTCCAGCAGCCGCAGGAACAGCGGCGTGGAACGCCGGTCGGGACCGTCGTCGAAGGTCAGCGCGATGCGGGTGGGTGGCCCCAGACCGGACAGATGGGGCCAGAGGCGACGGCGTATCGACGCCCTCGCGGTCGCCGCCGGAAGTGCCTGCGCCGCGAGACCCAACGCGGCAACGGCGGCCGCCCCCACCACGGTTCGCCGCATGTCAGCCCTCGCAATCACCACCAGCAGCGCCGGACGGCATACCCGTTCCGGTCCGGCTTAGGCAGGCGGCCGCCGGGATCCCGATCTGCCGGCGGCCCGGACGGAGACCGACGGGTGGTGCGCCACCTTGGTGGACGAAAACCTTTTCGGCAAGGTGTCCGGACGATTAACAGCGCGTTCTGCGAACACCGGGGGCACCGACTTGTCGCCACCGTCCGCCGCTTTTTAGTTTCGATTGACAACAATCAATTGCCGTCCTGGCGGTCGATGCCGGCGACCACCAGGCCCGACCCGGAGGACCATCCCATGACATTGTCCAGAACAGGTGCGCGGGTGGTGGTGGCGGTGCTGGCCGCCCTGGCCACCACCGGCGGCGCGGCGCTCGCGGTCACCGGTGCCCAGGCAGCCGCCCCAGGCTGCCGGGTCGACTACCGGATCACCAACCAGTGGTCCGGCGGCTTCGGTGCCGACGTCACCGTCACCAACCTCGGCGACCCCCTCAACGGCTGGACGCTGACCTGGACCTACCCGGCCGGGCAGACCGTCACCCAGGCGTGGAACGCCACCGTGACCCAGAACGGCAACCGGGTCACCGCCACCAACGTGAGCTACAACGGGGCCCTGGGCACCGGCGTCGGCACCTCGTTCGGCTTCAACGGCTCCTGGACCGGGAGCAATCCGGCTCCGACGTCGTTCGCCCTCAACGGCGTGACGTGCACCGGCGCGCCGACCACCCCGGCGCCCACCACGCCCGCGCCGACCACACCGGCGCCCACCCCGACCACTCCACCGCCGACCAGTCCGCCACCGACCAGCGGCTGGAACCCGCCGGCCAACCTGGTGACCCCGCTCAACCAGGTGTGGCAGCACGTGGAGCAGACGTACAACAACGGCAACCTCTACGCGTTCCGGAACTACGGTTGGGACCAGGTGATGGCCAACCGCGGTTACCTGAACTTCTGCGTCCGCTGGGACTCCAGCGCCACGGTCACCGCCACCCAGCGCGACCAGATCCACGCCGCTCTGGCCCGGCAGTACAAGAAGTGGATGGACGTGATGGTCGGGCACAACGCCTGGCCGTACCGGGACGTGCCGGTGCGGGTGGTCGGCTGGGCGGTCCGGGACCGTAACCAACTTCAGTGGAGCGACAACTCCGTCGACATCTACGTCAACAACATCCGGGAGAACGCCCCGCAGTGCTCCGAGCCCTGCGGCCGGTTCTTCAACCAGAACGGCCAGTACCCCAACTGCCCCGGCGGCGCCGCCCGCCACTACGACCAGTCACTGTGGCTGACCGACGGATTCGGCGGCGGAGCCGGCGGCGACTGGGGTCAGCGGATGGGCCGCGAGTACTTCATGGCCAACCTCAACGCCGACAACATGCACATCCTGCTCCACGAGATCGGCCATACCTTCGGCCTCGACGACTTCTACGACTGGACACCGAGCGGCGTCGGCGGCTTCCTGATGCGCGCCGGCAGCGCCAGCTCGATCACCGAGTTCGACGCCTGGATGTTCCGCGACTGGTGGCGCCACCTCAAGAGCCGCTACGGCTACTGATCCCGCGCTGCCGCCCTGGCTTGGCACCCGCCGGGCCAGGGCGGTCCGGCGGGCGCGGACGGCATGATTTTCGCCGAGGCATTGCCGAAATCGTTTTCGGCGTCCATTGTCGGAGATCAGGCCACTCGGGTTGATCGAGGCCCGACGGAGTACCACCGGCCCCTCGGCGGCGGTCCGCAGACGTCGAGGGGCCCTCCTGAACGAGGAGGGCAGATTGTGATCGAGAAGAATGGCCGCGTACCGGCAGGCGGAGCACGGCTGGCCCGATCCGCCGCGTCGCGCGGCGGCCGTGCCGAGGTGTTGGCCAGACGACCCGGCCGTTCGATCATGCGGGACGTCGCCGATCTGGCGGGGGTGTCCGCCCAGACGGTCTCCCGGGTGATCAATGGACATCCCTATGTCGCCAACGACACCCGGCAGCGGGTGCTGGCCGCGATGCGGGCACTCGACTACCAGCGGAATCCGGCGGCACGCGCGCTGGTCACCCGCCGGTCCGGCACGCTCGGGATCGTCGGCTACGAGAGCCCGCTGTACGGGCCGACGTCCATGTTATACGCGATCGAGGGCGCTGCCCGCGCCGCAGGCTACTTCGTCAGCGTCGCCAGCGTGCGTCACCTGGACCGGCGGTCGGTGCTCGACGCGGTCGAATGGCTGCGTCGTCAGTCGGTCGAAGGGCTCATCGCCATCGCGCCCAAGACGTCCATGGCCAGTGCGCTGGCCCAGGCGACGGCCGGACTGGCCTGCGTGACCGTGGGTGGGGGGTGCAGCGACGCGATCCCGAGCGCGCAGATCGACAATGCCGGCGGCGCGCGGCTGGCCACCCGGCATCTGCTCGATCTGGGGCACGCCACCGTGCACCACGTGGCCGGTCCGAGCGACTGGCCGGAGGCGG
>NZ_JBFBAO010000439.1:0-5180 GCF_040682255.1 Micromonospora sp. NPDC051296
GGCCGCGCCGCTGGCGATCATCGGCGGGACGATCCTCGCCGGCCTGATCGGCGCGGTGGCGCTGCGTACGGTGGGGATCGCCTTCGCCATGGTGACGCTGGCCTTCGCCCAGGTCGGGGCGATCCTGGTGGCCCGTGACTTCGGCGGGCTCACCGGCGGCGAGGAGGGGCTGCCGCTCGACGTCTCCGGGCTGCCGGCCGGGCTGGTCGGGGTCGCCAACACGGTCAACCTGTACTGGCTGGCGCTGGCGTACCTGGTCGTGGTGGTGTTCGTGGTGCACCGGGTGACCGGCTCGCCGACCGGCCGGGTGCTGGCCGGGCTGCGCGACGACGAGCGGCGCATCGGGGTGCTCGGGCTGGACCCGTACCGCTTCAAGCTGGTCGCCTTCACCCTGGCCGGCGGCCTCGCGGCGGCCGGCGGGGTGGTCTACTGCCTGATCGTCGGCGGCGCCTCGCCGCACATCACCAGCAGCGAACTCACCCTGTCGCTGCTGGTCATGGTGGTGCTCGGCGGACCGGGCACGCGCTGGGGCCCGGTGCTCGGCGGCATCCTCTACATGTACCTGGACCACCGCCTGGTGTCCTTCGGCACCTCCGACGCACTGGACGCGCTGCCGGCCTTCCTCAGCCGCCCGCTGTCCCAGCCGCTGTTCGTCCTCGGCACCATCTTCATCCTGGCCGTCTACTTCTTCCCCGGCGGCGTGGCCAGCCTCGCCCCCCGCCTCGCCCTGCTCCGCAACTCCCTGCGCCTCGGCCCACGCCGGCAGGGTTGATCATGGAGTTGGCGGGGCGGCGCAACGGCGTGTCGCCCCGCTAACCTCATGATCGACGGAGTGCCGGCGACGGGGAGTATGGCGTGGACGAGCGGTTGGCCGTAGTTAGTGGTGGCGGTACCGGCATCGGGGCGGCCGTGGCGCGGGCGCTGGTCGCGGACGGGTGTTCCGTGCTCGTGATCGGCCGGCGGGCGGACGTGCTCGCGGCGGCGGCCGAGCGGATCGGGGCCGAGTGCGGGCGACCGGAGGCGGTCCGTGCCGTGACGGCCGACCTCACCGATCCCGACCAGGTGGGACGGGTCGTCGAAGCGGTCGGCGGGCGGCCGGTCGACGTACTGGTGAACAACGCGGGCGGCTACCTCGGCGGGAAGACCGACACGCTGGCCGGGACCGCCGCACACTGGCGGGCGAATCTGGACGCCAACGTACTCACCGCCGTCCTGCTCACCGAGGCGCTGCGGCCGGCCCTGCGCCGCCCCGGCGGACGGGTGATCCTGGTCAGTTCCATCGCCGCCCAGCGCGGCGGTGCTGGCGCGTACTCGGCCGCGAAGGCGGCGCTGCACGGCTGGGCGTACGACCTCGCGGCCCAGCTCGGGCCGGAGCAGATCACGGTCAATGTGGTCAGCCCGGGCTACGTCACCGAGACCGAGTTCTTCGGCGACCGGATGACCCCCGAGGGCCACGCCCGGCGGGTGGCGGCGACCCTGGTCGGGCGGCCCGGTACGCCAGACGACATCGCGGAGTCGGTGCGCTATCTGGTCAGCCCCGCCGCGGGCTACGTCACCGGTCAGGTCCTCGGCGTGAACGGCGGTTCGGTGCTCGGCCGCTGACCGGGCACACGCCGCGACGGCGGCCCCGGGGGCCGCCGCCCGCACCCGGCGCGTCAGCCGTTGAGCAGGTCGTACGCCGCAGTGGGGGCCGTCTGCGCCGCTTCCTCGGTGAAGGCGACGATCTCCGGGGCGTTGCCGAAGTCGAAGTACTCGACGACGTACTCCGACGCCTTCTGCTTGCCGGCCGCCGGGATCTCCAGGGTGAGCGAGGAGAGGTTGCCGTCCGGATCCACGATCGCGGTGAGCGGGATCTGCCCGGCGGCGTCGCCGAGGGTGGCGATGCCCTCCAGAGCGTCCACCAGCTCCGGCTCGGCGGCGAGGTCGATCAGACCGGTGTACGTCCCACCCTCGCCGGCCTGGACCTCGGTGGCCGCGCGGATGATCGCCTCGGCGTTGCCCGGGTCGGTGCCCTCGTACGTGGGCAGGGAATCCGGGCCCTCGATCTTCGTAGGGTCCAGCTCCATCCACTTGGTCGGCAGCTTCATCAGCTTCTGGATGTCCTGGGCGCCCTTGAAGTTGACCTTCATCCAGGTGCGCGACTCGACCATCCGGAAGGACATCTCCAGGGTGAAGTCCTTGTCCTTGGTGACGGTGTCGATGTCCATGCCGCGGTTCGCCGGGTCGACCACCCCGGAGACGTCGCCCGAGGCGTCGCTGGTGGTGAAGCGGAAGGCCAGATCCTGCTCGGTCGGTACCGCCGCCAACAGCTCCTGCTTCGGGTCCGGCGGTGCAGCCGCCTCCCGGTCGGACTTGTCGTCGCAGCCGGCCACCAGGGTCGCGGCCAGCAGGGCGACCGCTGCGGCCACGAGGCGCCGGGTGGTAGCGGTGGTGCCGGTTCGCTGAGTCATCTCGTCTCTCTCCTGGATCGAACGCGAACCGTACGACCTTAAACGCTGCGGGTCAGGAAGTGGTGAGCCAGGCGGCAGCCTGTTCGCGGATCTCCGCGGGCACCACGTGGCCGTCGGGGAACTCCTGGTAGGTCACGTCGTAACCGAGCGTGCGCAGTCGGGGGACCAGCCGGCGGCTGCACGCGTCGACCGGAAGGACCGGATCCGTAGCGCCGTGCGAGACGAACACCCGGGGGCGGCCGTGGGTGACCAGCGGCGCGGCGAAGCCGGGGGAGAAGGCCACCACCGCGTCCACCAGGTCGCCGTTGGTCAGGCCCAGGGAGAGGGCGTACGAGGCGCCGTCGGAGAAGCCGCCGAAGACCACCCGGTCCACCGGGTGGCTGGCGAAGACCGAAGTGAGCAGCGCGTCGATCCGCCGCACGTCCGGCCCGAGGCCCGCCACGATCAGGTCCCAACTGCTCGCCACCGCCTGCGGCGCGACCAGCAGGAGGCGGTGCGCGTCGGCGACCGGAAGCAGCAGGTCCAGTCCCTGCCGGGCCGAACCGCCCGCCCCGTGCAGCAGCAGCACCAGCCGGTACGGCGGGCCGTCGGCGGGTTCCGGCGCGTAGACCATGGCCAGCAGCCCGCCCTCGGCGTCGGTCGGTGCGGCCAGCCCGGCGGCGCCCCGGGTCGTCGGTGGCGCCGGACGTGCGGACAGTCGACCGTGCTGAGCGTTCTCCTCCGGCGCCAGGTGCGGCTGCGTGGGTTCGGCCACCAGACCACCCTCCTCGTCCTCGGCGACACCTGCGCGACGCTTACCCCGCTCGGCAGCGGTGAACCCGGCGGGCGGACGCTGGTAGAAATGCCGGATGAGCCAGGAACGGACGGCGGTCCGGCAGCGGGCCGAGGCGGTGCTGCGGCGGCTGGCCGGCGAGGACGCCCGGCTCCGCGAGGACCAGTGGCGGGCGATCGAGGCGCTGGTGGTCGACCGGCGACGGGTGCTCTGCGTGCAACGCACCGGGTGGGGCAAGTCGGCGGTCTACTTCGTGGCCACCGCGCTGCTGCGCGATCAGGCCAGCCCCGCCGGGCCCACGGTGATCGTCTCGCCGTTGCTGGCGCTGATGCGCAACCAGGTCGACTCGGCGGCGCGGGCCGGGATCCGGGCCCGGACCATCAACTCGGCCAACCTCGACGAGTGGGACGAGATCACCGCCGAGATCCACGCCGGCGCGGTGGACGTGCTGCTGATCAGCCCGGAACGGCTCAACAACCCGGATTTCCGGGACGGCGTGCTGCCGAAGCTGGCCGCCACCACCGGCCTGCTGGTGGTCGACGAGGCGCACTGCGTGTCGGACTGGGGGCACGATTTCCGGCCGGACTACCGCCGGCTGCGTACCTTCCTCGGCAACCTGCCCGAGCACACTCCGGTGCTGGCGACCACCGCCACCGCCAACGCCCGGGTGACCCAGGACGTGGCCGAGCAACTCGGCACCGAGCTGGCCGCACCGGCCGCGCACCGGCCGGACGTCCTGGTGCTGCGCGGCAGCCTGGACCGGGAGTCGTTGCGGCTGGGCGTACTCGACCTGCCGAGCCCGGCGCACCGGCTCGGCTGGCTCGCCGACCACCTGGACCGGCTCCCCGGCTCGGGCATCGTCTACACGCTGACCGTCGCCTCGGCGACCGAGACCGCCGAATTCCTCCGGTCGCGGGGCTGGGCGGTGGCCGCCTACACCGGCCAGGCCGAGGACGCCGACCGTCGCGCCGCCGAGCAGGACCTGCTCGACAACAAGATCAAGGCGCTGGTCGCCACCAGCGCCCTCGGCATGGGCTTCGACAAGCCGGACCTCGGTTTCGTGGTGCACCTGGGCGCGCCGCCGTCGCCGATCGCCTACTACCAGCAGGTCGGCCGGGCCGGTCGGGCCGTCGAGCACGCCGAGGTGCTGCTGCTGCCCGGCACCGAGGACGCGGCCATCTGGCGGTATTTCGCCTCGCTCGCCTTCCCGCCCGAGGAGCAGGTCCGCGCGGTGCTCGCCGCCCTGCACACCGACCGGCCGCTCTCCACCCAGGCCCTGGAACCGCTGGTCGATCTGCGCCGGGCGCGGCTGGAACTGATGCTCAAGGTGCTCGACGTGGACGGCGCGGTCCGCCGGGTGCGCGGCGGCTGGCTCGCCACCGGCGAGCCCTGGGTCTACGACGCGGTCCGGTTGCGCCGCGTGGCCACCGCCCGCACCGCCGAGCAGCAGGCCATGCTCGGGTACGCGGCGACGACCGGCTGCCGGATGCGGTACCTGCGCGAGTGCCTGGACGACGCGGAGGCGGTCGACTGCGGCCGGTGCGACCGCTGCGCGGAGGCGCTGTTCACGCCCGAGGTGTCACCGGCGGCGCTGACCGCCGCGCAGACCTTCCTCGGCCGCCCCGGTGTGGAGATCGCGCCGAAGAAGCTCTGGCCGACCGGGCTGGAGTCGGTCGGCGTACCGCTGAAGGGGCGAATCGCCCCGGCGGAGCAGGCGCTGCCCGGCCGCGCGGTCGGCCGGCTGTCGGACCTCGGCTGGGGTGGGCGGCTGCGTGACCTGGTCGGGCCGGGCGCGCCGGACGGCACCGTGCCCGACGACGTGGCCGCCGCCGTCATCGAGGTGCTCAAGGCATGGGCGCACGGCGACGACCCGTGGCCGAGCCGGCCGGTCGGGGTGGTCGCGGTCGACTCGCGTACCCACCCGCTGCTGGTCGGCTCGCTGGCCGAGCGGGTCGCCG
>NZ_JBFBAO010000440.1:0-5135 GCF_040682255.1 Micromonospora sp. NPDC051296
ATCCGGACCACGCCGTTCTCGGCGGTTTCCGGGTCGTCCAGTTCGTCGTCAAACCGCACGGTGACCGTCTCGTTCCCGTCGAAACCGCGGGCCACGAGGTTCACCACCTGGCCCCGCTGAAGGGTCGGGTTCGGGCCCAGCTCGACACCGTTCTCGTCAGTGACGGTGAGGTCGTCGCCGGAGGACGCCGGCGCGGTGATGACGTACGACTGCGGCGCGGACTCGGAGCCGAGGAAGCGGGTCGTGTCGCCCGAGACGTAGACCGCCTTGAGCGAGCGAGTCCCGACCGGGAGGGTGGTGGTCGAGATGCTCGCCACGCCGTTCTGGAGTTGGACCGGGGCGCCCAACGGGGTCGATCCGTCCTCGAACCGGATGGAGCCGATCGCGGCCTCCGGCCGGACCCGCGCGGTCAACGTGACGGAGCTGCCCTGCGGCCGGGGACCGGCCGGCGCGATCGTCAGTTCCGTGGTGGTGACCGCCGCTCCCTCGCCGGTGATCTCGTAGGACACGGCTTCCGACTGGGAACCGTTGAAGGCCGCCGCATCCACCGGAGTGAAGATCGCGCTGAACGAGTGGGCGCCCGGCGCCAGCAGTCCCGACTGCGTCGTGTTCACCGTGGTCGTGACCGTGCCGCCGGTCACGTTGAGTTCGATCCCGAGGTTGGCGGTGCCGTCCCGGAACTGCACCACACCCTCGGCCTCAGCCGGCTCCACCGTCGCGGTCAGGGTGATCGGCGTCCCGGGGTCCTGCGGGCCCTCGGGCGAGACCGCCAGGCGGGTCACGGTCGAAACGCCGGTCGCCGAGTTGATCTGATAGGTCATTGCGGACGAGATCGAGCCGGCGAAGTTGCCGGTCGGCTGGTAGACCGCGACCAGCGAGCGCATGCCGACCGCGAGATCCGCCACGGCGAGCGTGGCGCTGCCGCCGGCGAGCGCGACCGGCGCGCCGATGGGCGACCCGTCGCTCTGGAACTGGATCGAGCCGGTCGCCGTCGGCGGGTTGACGGTCGCGGTGAGCGTCACCGTCGCTCCCTCGGCCGCCGAGTTCTCCGGGCTGGCCGTCAGGCTGGTCGTGGTCGCGACCGCGGTGCTGACCACCCGCCACTGGTCGCCGGTGACCTCGATCGGGGTCACGAACCGGTTGGGGTGTCGGCCCTCCAAGAGGCTGAAGCACTCCACCACGACCCACCAACGACCGTTGGCGGGCGCCGAACCGAGCGCGAGCTGGAACGAACGGTTCGGGTCGGCCACCACCGGCGCCTTGTCGTAGCCCCCACCACCGAGCGACGGGGTGAGGTTCGTGAACGGCCCGGTCTCCGCGGGACCGATCCGCAGCGCCGCCTCCTCGCCGAACCCGGTCGGGCACGGTACGGAGGTGATCCCGGTTGCGAACATCGGCGAGTCGGTCACACTGCCGCTGGTCTGGGAGAGGCTCACGGTGCCCAGGTCGGCGGCGTACGCGGGCGTACCGACCAGCCCGACGAGCATGCCACCGAGCAGCGTGGCGACCGAGAGCATCGCGGCCGCACGGCGTCGGCGGGTCACGGACATGGACATCGGCTACTTCCTCTTTGTCTTCTTGGCAGGGGCGGTGCGGCGGGTGGATCGCGCGGGGCGCTCGGCGTCGTCGGCCCAGCGCACGGTGGGCAGCGCGGGAGCCACCCGTCGCCGCAGGGCGAGCAGGCTGCCGACCGCGCCGACAAGTAGGAGGCCGGTGACGATCACCGCGGCGGTCAGCAGGCCGCGTCCGGTCTCCTGCTGTCGGGCGGAGGCCGGCACGGGGTCGACGGCGGGGGTGCCGGAGGCACTGGCCGGGGTGGGGGCGAGAGCTGCGGCCGGGTCGGTCGCGCCGGCCGCGGGGGTGGACCCGACGGCGGTCGGCGTGGGCGTGGGCCCACCCTCGGGCGGTCCGAGCACGGCCGGCGAGCCGCCAGACGATCCAACGCGCCAGGTGGCTCCGGTCACGGTGATCGGCGTGACGAAGCGTTCAGGATGACGGCCGGCCGCCGCGCTGAAGCACTCGACGACGACCCACCAGACACCGTCGCCGGGATTCCTGCCAAGCGCGGTGGCGAACGAACGGTTCGGGGCAAAGGTGAGGTTGCCCTTGTCGTACCCGCCCTCGAACAGGGGTTTGGCCAGGTTCGCGAACGGGCCGCCGGGCGGCCCGACCCGCAGCGAGGCGTTCGCGCCGTACGACGTGGGGCACGGGGCGGAGGTGGTGGCCGACGCGAAGATCGGATCGCTGGTGACGCTGCCGCTACTGGCCGAGAGGGTGACCGTCCCGAGCGGCGCCGCCAGCGCCGGGGAGGCGATGACGCCGAGAGTGGAGGCAACCGCCGCGACGCCGAGGACGCCCGCGTACCCGAAGGCGCGGCCGCGCCAGCGCGGCCGAGTCTCCCTGTTCATCGCACCTTCCTCTGCGTTGTGGGTCGGCGGGCCGAACGCGGCCCCCGGAACGGGTCACCCGCCGGCACCCGCGGGGCCGGGGCGTCCGAACCCGGACGCCCGGCCCCGCTTCGGCCGACGCTTACGGTCAGGAGTTGGACTTGAGGTCGACGGCACCGCAGACCTGGTGGAACAGGTCCGTGGTGGACGACCGCAGGCCGAACCCGAAGAGCTGCGCGACGTTGCGCTGCGTGCCGCCGACGTTCACCGTGGTGGTGCACGCCAGGGAGCTGCTGCCGACGAAGACCTGGGCGATCAGGGGATCCGACAGGTTCGCGGTCGGCACGACGTTGTAGACGTCACGGTTGAGCGGGAAGCTCGGGTTCAGCACACCGCCGGTGATCGGCTGCTGCACCGACTGACCCACCAGGTTCATGCCGCTGAGGATCGCCGGGCCACGCCGGTCGACGACCGAGACGCCCGGGATGGCCGCCTGGATCGCCGCGCTGTTGGTCTGCGCGATGAACTGGGCGGCCGAGAACGGCACGATCCAGTCGTTGTGCCCCTGCAGAACCGTGCCGTCGTGCTCCTGCGGGTTCGGGACCCCCGCGACCGTCAGGCACGGCAGGTCACCGAGCGAGATCTCCTGCTCGGTGATCTCCATCTGCTGGAGCCAGAACTGCCGGGTGCCCGAGCCCGCCTGCGGGATCAGCGGCTGCACCGGCAGGCCGGTGATGGCGCGGTCGAAGCACTTGTACACGCGCTGCACGCGGGCGAACGAGTTGTTCCGCGGCAGGTCGCTGTTGGCGTTGATGGCCAGGGCTACGGCGTCCACACCCGTCGGGATGTAGGTGAGGTTGCCGCTGGTGCTCGGCGTGGTGCTGGAGAAGGACGACGAGCGGGCGAAGTTCACGCAGCCCCGGACGTCCTTGCTCAGGTAGTGGCCGGGCCCGCCGTGGGTGCCGCCGAGGTCCTGCCCGAGCGAGGCGCGCAGAGCCTGACGGCCGGCGCCGGATCCGTTGGGCCGGGTGAAGTCACAGCCGGCCGACTTGGTCTTGATGTCGGTCGACGTGCCCGACGGCGGGCGGGCGTCCCAGGAGGCGATGACCTTGTTGCCGCTAATCCGCAGCGACTCGGCGAGGCCGTTGCCCAGGTCCTGGGTGGTGTCAGATCCCACGCCGGTGAGCGTGCGGTAGTCCGTCGCCGGCACCGGGTCGGCGGAGGCGGGGCTACCCCAGACGGCGACGGCGGAGAGCGCGATGGCCGCCACCATCGCCCTTCCGAAGGCGTTAACCCTCATGCGATCTCCCTTTCCGAGAGAGAAGGAAATTGCCACTCATTCCACTTTATAAATGAGTTATGGTAATTTTCCCGGTCTGATACCAAAGACCGAAACCTAGGTTGAGCGAACGTTGGGATTGCTTCTTTTCGGCAACACGTAGGCCAGATGAACAGGCCATATGCGGCGGCAACTCGTTGGCGCCTCGCTGCCCGTCAGGTCGACCCCCCGTTGTTCGCGCCGAGGCGACGGGACACCAGCAGCAGGACCGGTCCGACCGCACCACCGGCGAGCCCGACCACGAGCAGCGCCACGAGGAGATAGCGGATCGGGCCGATCGGGCTGCCCGGGGCGACCTGGGCGACCGGCCGGTCCGCCGACGGCTGCGGCGCGGTGGACGGGGTCGGCGACGGCGTCGGACCCACGCCCGGGTTGGGCACCGTCGACGGCGTCGGTTCGGGGTTGGTCGACGGTGCGGGCGGTGCGGTGGTGTTGGTTGCGCTCGGCTGCGGAGTCGGCTGTGACGTCGGCTCCGGTGTCGGGCTCGGGGCTACATAGCGCTCCAGCTTGTCGGCGGCCTGCAACGCCTCCACCCGGAGGAACTGCGGGAGCGGCGCGTAGCCGGCCGGTAGCTGCCCCGGCAGATGCCCCGGCGCCTGACCGGATCCGGTGGCGTAGCGGAGCAGCGCGGCGTAGTCCCGTCGCGCCGTGGCGTCCTCGGTGAGGTCGGCCGCCGCGTAGGTGACCATGGTGAGCGGGTACGCCCCGGGGAGCCGGGCCACCCGCGCCGGGTCGATCACGCGTACGCCGGTGACGCCACTGGGCACCATCGCGTTCGCGGCCGTGAGCATCCCCGACGTGGTGGCCGCACGGCAGTCGTTCGCCGTCAGCTTCCCCTCCGCGTCGCTCACCGCCGTACAGAGCTGTGCGGTGTGCAGGCCGTAGCGGGCCGCGGAGGCGGAATCGGTGATCGAGAGTGCGAACCGCTGCCCCACCTGCTTGGGCGGCTCCTTGCCGTACCGCCCGGGGATCGCCGGGTCGAACGACGGCTGCCAACCGGAGAGCTGCTTGGTGTCCGCGCGCAGCGTCTGGTACGCGGCCTCGCCGATACTCGAGGCGTACGGGAAGAGGTCGAGCGTGCAGCGGCCCGGATCCACCTCCTGCTGCCAGTCCTCCAGCAGCGGGGAGTGCAGCGGAGGCAGGCAGGACGGGTCGGTACGGGGGAAGTAGTCCTGCGCCCCGTCGGTGGTGACGAACTTGTAGTTCTCGTTCACCCGCATGCCCGGGCCACCGTCCGGACCGGAGAGTCCGTCGGGTTGGCCGGCCAACCAGGCGCGGGCGGAAGCATCGCCCAGGATCCAGCGCCACACCTCGCGGGCGGCGGAGAAGTTCCCGTACGAGACCACGATGCCGTCCGGGGCGAACCCGTTGTCGATGTACTTGAAGTCCGGGTTGAGTGCTAGGAACTC
>NZ_JBFBAO010000441.1:0-5117 GCF_040682255.1 Micromonospora sp. NPDC051296
GTCCGCCACGGTGGCCCGCTCGAACGGCGGCAGCGGGCAGCCGGCGCTGCACGTCACCGCGCCGGACAGGAGGGTGGCGAGGCTGCCGAAGGTGAGCAGCGCCGCCGCGACCCGCAGCACCGCCGGCAGCGCGGCGGCGACCAGCAGCAGCGCCGCGGCCAGGGCGAAGACCCCGATCCGGTACGTCCAGGCGTACCCACTGTCGGCGACACCGGCCTCGCTGACGTACCCGGTCAGGCCCGGACCGGGACCGGCGACCACGGCGACCGTCACCGCGGCCGTCCCGGCGATCACGCACGCCGCCGCGCCCGCCGCCGCGACCCGCGAAGCTGCACCGCCGCGCGGAGCCGCACCGCCGCGTCGCAAGGGTGCGGGCGTCGGCCGACCCGGGGCAGGTGGCTCAGCCACGCCCGTGCGGCGTCGTCCAGCCATGCAGGTCCGGGCCGAGCGGCACGATCCCGGTCGGGTTGATCTCGCGATGGGTGGCGTAGTAGTGCCGCTTGATGTGGTCGAAGTCGACCGTCTCGCCGAAGCCGGGGGTCTGGAACAGATCCCGGGCGTACGCCCACAGCACCGGCATCTCGGCGAGCTTCTGCCGGTTGCACTTGAAGTGCCCGTGGTACGCCACGTCGAAGCGGACCAGCGTGGTGAACAGCCGCACGTCCGCCTCGGTGATCGCGTCCCCCATCAGGTAGCGCCGGCCGGACAGCCGCTCCGACAGCGCGTCCAGCCGCGCGAACAGCGCCCGGAACGCCTCGTCGTACGCCTGTTGTGAGGTCGCGAAGCCGCACCGGTAGACGCCGTTGTTGACGTCCCGGTGGATCTCGGCCATCAGCGCGTCCATCTCGGGGCGCAGCTCGACCGGGTAGAGATCCGGCGCGCCCGGGGCGTGCAGGCGCCGCCACTCGGTGGACAGGTCCAGGGTGAGCTGCGGGTAGTCGTTGGTGACCACCCGGCCGGTGTGGGTGTCCACCAGCGCCGGCACGGTGACCCGGCCGGAGTAGTCGCTGTCGGTGGCCAGGTACGCCTCGGACAGGAAGCCGATGCCCAGCACCGGGTCGAAGCCGTCCTGGTCGAGGGTGAACCGCCAGCCACGTTCGTCCCGGATCGGGTCGACGGTGCCCAGCGAGATGGCGTCGCGCAGCCCGAGCAGGTTGCGCACGATCAGCGCCCGGTGCGCCCACGGGCAGGCCCGGCACCAGATCAGCCGGTAGCGGCCCGGCTCCAGCGGCCAGCGGTCCTGCTCGTCCGGGCCGCCGCCGGGCGGCGAGGTGGAGTGCGGGGTGACCCGCCCGGTGAACCGGTTGGGCTGGCGGACGAACGCGCCACCGTCGCTGGTCTCCGCGCTGAACTGGGCTCGCACCATGCCGACAACCTATCCAAGCGGGCCGGCGATATCCTGGCCGCCGGACGTTCCCGTGACCCGGGGATGCCCCGCCCCCGCCCTTCCCACCCCCGAAGGACTCGCGATGACCGTGGCATACCTGGTGGCCGGTGTCCGCACCCCGATCGGCCGCTACGGCGGCGCCCTGGCCGGCGTACGCCCCGACGACCTGGCCGCGCACGTCATCCGCGAGCTGGTCGCCCGCCACCCGTCGGTGGACTGGGCGCGTACCGACGACGTGGTGCTCGGCTGCGCCAACCAGGCCGGCGAGGACAACCGCAACGTGGCCCGGATGGCGGCGCTGCTCGGCGGGCTGCCCGAGCAGGTGCCCGGCAGCACCGTCAACCGGCTCTGCGGCTCCGGCCTCGACGCGCTGGCCATCGCGGCCCGCGCGATCGTCGCCGGAGAGGCCGACCTGCTCGTCGCGGGTGGGGTGGAGAGCATGAGCCGGGCGCCGTTCGTCATGCCCAAGGCGACCACCGCGTTCTCCCGGGCCGCCGAGATGTACGACACCACCATCGGCTGGCGGCTGGTCAACAAGCTGATGGAGCGGGGCTGGGGCATCGACTCGATGCCCGAGACGGCCGAGAACGTCGCCGCCGAGTACGGCGTCGACCGGCTCGCCCAGGACGAGTTCGCGTACCGCTCGCAGTTGCGCGCGGCCAAGGCCCAGGCCGACGGCCGGCTCGCCGAGGAGATCGTGCCGGTGACCGTGCCGGTCGGCCGGCGCGAGACGCGGCTGGTCGAGGTCGACGAGCACCCCCGGCAGACCTCGCTGGAGAAGCTGGCCGCGCTGCCCACCCCGTTCCGCGACGGCGGCACGGTGACCGCCGGGAACTCCTCCGGCGTCAACGACGGCGCGGTGGCCCTGCTGGTCGCCTCGGCGGCGGCGGTCGCGGAGTACGGCCTCACCCCGCTGGCCCGGGTCACCGGTGCGGCGGCGGCCGGCGTGCCGCCACGGATCATGGGCATCGGCCCGGTCCCGGCGACCCGCCGGCTGCTCGACCGGCAGGGGCTGGCCCTGGCCGACGTCGACGTGATCGAGCTGAACGAGGCGTTCGCCGCCCAGTCCGTCGCCGTGCTGCGGGAACTGGGGCTGCCCGAGGACGCCGAGCACGTCAACCCGAACGGCGGCGCGATCGCGCTGGGCCACCCGCTCGGTGCCAGCGGCGCCCGGCTCGCGCTCACCGCCGCGTTGGAGCTGCGCCGCCGGGGTGGGCGGCGGGCCCTGGCGACGATGTGTATCGGCGTCGGGCAGGGCATCTCCCTGCTGTTGGAGGCGGCCTGACCGGCTGCCGCCGACCGGAGCGGCCAGGGAAAGAGCGTCGTGGATCTCCCGTTCGCGTGATGGACGGGCATAGAGTGGTGGACGTCACACGATCCGCGGCGACGACTTGGGGTGCACCAGTGCAGATGCCGGACGGACTTCCCGCCGAGATCGAC
The DNA here is from genome assembly GCF_040682255.1 of Micromonospora sp. NPDC051296. Lineage (NCBI taxonomy): Bacteria > Bacillati > Actinomycetota > Actinomycetes > Micromonosporales > Micromonosporaceae > Micromonospora > Micromonospora sp. NPDC051296. The sequence continues at coordinate 2,828 of NZ_JBFBAO010000441.1, forward strand.
CTCTCCCGGCCCAGCGCGGCCCGGGTGTACGACTACTTCCTGGGCGGTGCCCACAACTTCGAGATCGACCGGCAGTTGGCCGAACAGATCGCGGCCATGACGCCGAACCTCCCGGCGACCATGCGGGCCGGGCGGGAGTTCCTGCGCCGGGCCGTACGGGCGCTGCTCGACGCCGGCATCGACCAGTTCCTGGACATCGGCTCCGGCATCCCCACCGTCGGCAACGTGCACGAGGTCGCCCAGGCCGCCAACCCGAAAGCCCGGGTGGTCTACGTCGACATCGACCCGGTGGCGGTGGCGCACAGCCGGGAGCTGCTGTCCGGCAACGACCTGACCGGCGTCATCCACGCCGACCTGCGCGACCCGGAGCGGATCCTGGCCGAGGCCCGCCGGCTGGATCTGCTCGACTTCGACCGGCCGCTGGGCATCCTGCTGGCCGGGGTGGTCCACTTCGTACCGGACGCCGACCGCCCCGCCGACATCATGGCCACCCTGCGGGCCGCCGCAGCGCCCGGCAGCCACCTGGTCGTCTCGCACTCCACCTTCGAGGACCAGCCACAGGAGATGCTGGACGCGCAGCGGCTGTCGGCGCGTACCGCCACCGAGATCTCCCTCCGCTCGCGGGCCGAGATCACCGGCTTCTTCGGCGACTGGACGATCCTGGAGCCCGGTGTGGTGCACATGGAGCTGTGGCGTCCCGAGTCGCCTTCCGAGGTGGCGGAGAACCCGGAGCGGTTCGGCGCCTTCGGCGGCGTCGCCCGGAACGACCAGCCCGTCGGCTGACCCGATGGCCGACGTCGGCGCCTCCGGCGGGGACGCCGTCGACCCGACCGGTGCCCAGCGGTACGCGGCCGAGTGGGCCCAGGCCGTCCGCCGGCTCGGTTTCGTGCCGCTGAGCGCGGCCGAGACCGAGCGGCTGCTGCTGGTGCACACCGTCCGGCTGGCGCACGTCCTGCTCTCCGCCGAGCCGGTGACGCCGGCCACGGAGGAGGTCGGGCGGGCGCTGGTCGAGGCGCACCTGACCGAGCCCGGGGTGATCGAGTGGTCGGTGCGTTCCCTCGCCGACCGGTTCCCGGCGCAGGTGCGCGGCGGGCGGGCCGACCCGCCCGGGCTCGGCGAGCGGATCGCGGCGATGCAGGGTGCCCTGGCGGCCGGCTTCGCCCGGGCGCTGCGCGACCGCACCTTCACCCAGCAGGAGCGGATCGCCCGCTCGGCCTGGCAGGCCCGGGACACCGTCGAGCAGGCGCTGCGCGACAGCGAGGCCAGATTCCGGGCGGTCTTCCGGGGAGCGGCGATCGGCATCGGCCTCGCCGGGGTCGACGGAACGATCATCGACGTCAACCAGTCGTTCGCCGACATGCTCGGCTACCAGATCGAGGAACTGCGCCGGACCAACGTCGCCGCGCTGTTCCATGCGGACGACGCGGCCGGGATGTGGGAGCTGTACCAGGAACTGGTCGAGGGCAAGCACGACACCGCCCGGGTCGAGAAGCGCTACTACCGCAAGGACGGCACCGCGGTCTGGACGGACCTGGCGGTCTCGCTGATCCGGTACGGCGACGGCCGTCCCCGGTTCACCGTCGCGGTGGTCGAGGACATCACCGAGCGGTACGAACTCCAGCAGCGGCTGCGGTTCCAGGCGCTGCACGACCCGCTCACCGGCCTGCCCAACCGCACCCTGTTCTTCGAGACGCTGGGTCGGCTGGTGGATTCGACGGCCCCGCCGGGCCGGGTCGGCGTCTGCTTCCTCGACCTCGACGGGTTCAAGGCGATCAACGACGGTCTCGGCCACGATCTCGGCGACCGGCTGCTGGTGACGATCGCCCGGCGGCTGGCCGACTGCGTGGCCGAGCAGGGCTTCCTGGTCGCCCGGATGGGCGGCGACGAGTTCGTCATCCTGGTCGACGGCGGTGCCGGGTTGGACGACGTGATCGCCGTGGCCGAGCTGGCGCTGGCCGCCGTCTCCGCGCCGGTGCGCGTCGGCGACCAGCAGCTCGTGGTTTCGGCCAGCGTCGGCATCGTCGACTCGGACCTGACCGGCACCAGCGTCTCGGCGCTGATGAAGGCCGCCGACACCACCCTGTACTGGGCCAAGGCGGAGGGCCGGGGCCGGTGGGCGGTCTACGACCCGGAGCGCAGTGCCCGCGACATCGCCCGGTCGGCCCTGGTCGCCGGGCTGCCGGTGGCGCTGGACCGGGGTGAGTTCGTGCTGCATTACCAGCCGATCGTGTCCCTGCTCGACGGCCGGATGCTGGCCGTCGAGGCGTTGGTCCGGTGGCGGCACCCGGAG
>NZ_JBFBAO010000442.1:0-5112 GCF_040682255.1 Micromonospora sp. NPDC051296
CCACCCTGATGGGCGTCATGCTCGACTGCCCCGACGCGAAGGCGCTGAGCCAGTTCTACGCGGAGCTGCTCGGCAAGCCGGTGACGTACGAGGCGGACGGGGTCGCCATGATCGGCGAGGACGGCGCGCAGCCGGTGCTGTTCCAGCAGGTGGAGCAGTACACCGCGCCGCGCTGGCCGGATCCGGCGTACCAGCAGCAGATCCACCTCGACGTGACCGTCCAGGACGTGGACGCGGCGGAACGGGCCGCCCTCGGCATCGGTGCCACCCGACTGGACGGCGCCGGCCCGAACTGGCGCGTCTACGCCGATCCGGCCGGCAAGCCGTTCTGTCTGGTGTGGACTGGCTAGTGCCTCGTTACCCGATCAAGGTTGCGCGGCGAGGCATTGGTTAGCCTGCCTGTGCAGCGGCGGAGGGGCGGGCCATGGATCTGGTGGTGGTGCCGGCTCGGTGGCTCAGCGAACCCATCGCCCGGGTGCTGGGCATCGACGGCAGGACGCGACAGGACCGGCGGGCCGAGCTGATCGAGGACCTCACCCTGCCCGGCGAGGACATCGACGATCTGGGCCTGCGGCACATCTGTCGATCGGCGGCGTGGTTCGTGATCCTCGGCGTGGGCTTCTTCGCCTCGATGGCGGTGGCGATCCCGGTCTCGCTGCTCGCCGAGGAGTTGACCGATCCGGCGTACTTCGTGAGCGGGCTGGTCAGCTTCTTCCTGTTCTTCATGGCGTGCCTGCACGGCACCAAGGCGTTGATCGTGCACTACCTGCCGGAGCGGTGGTGGAATCCACGCAACCGGCTTTGGCGGGTGGCCATGCTTGCGCAGTGGCCGGATCTCGTGGTCGCCCTGGCGCTCGCGTACCTGGTGGCCGCGTCGTGATCCGTGATTGACCCGTCGGAAGGCGAAGGCCCCGCAGCGCGCACGCTGGGGGCCTTTTTCGGTACGCGGTCAGTGCCGCGTCGCGAAGCCGAGGAACGACCGCCAGGCGGCCGGGTCGAAGGCGAGCACCGGACCGGCCGGGTCCTTGCTGTCGCGGACGGCGACCACACCAGCCAAGTTTTCGGCTACCTCGACGCATTCGCCGCCGGACGAGTTGCTGCGGGTGGACTTCCGCCAATGGGCGTTACTGAGGTCCATGTTGGCTCTCAACCTCCTTGATCAGGGCGATCGAGAGGTCTTCGGGGAGGGCGATCGCCCGCACGCATTCCCATCTGGCCAGAAGTGTAGCCAGCTTCTCCTCGGTGTCGGCCGCCTCGCCACCGAGGTGGTTCTCCAGGTGCCCGACCCAGGTGCCGTCCGGTAGCCGGGCCAGCGACAGCGGCCCGTCCAGTCCGACATGCAGGCCGGCGCTGGCCGGGATGACGTGGAGGTGGATGAACGGCAGCTCAGCCATCCGCAGCAGGTGGGCGAGCTGCTCGGCCATGATGGCGTCGCTGCGACGCAGGACATACTCGTCGATCACCGCGACGATCTGCGGCGGGCGTTCGAGCCTGAGGATCTCCTGGCGTTCCAGGCGGGCCGCCACCTGCTGCTCGATCTCCTGCGCCGGTCGGGTGTCGTCGAAACGCAGCACCGCGCGGGCGTAGTTCTCGGTCTGAAAGAGGCCGGGGATCAGCATCGGGTTGAAGTAGCGCAGTTGCCGGGCGGCCCGCTCGGCCTTCAGCCAGGGCATGAACCAGACGGGCTGGGCGCTCTGCTGGGCGGTGTGCAGCAGGGACTCGAACAGGCCGCCGGTCTCCAGGATCTCGTCCGCCCGCCGGGCGTACGGCAGGTCGACCGGGCGGGTTCCCGTCTCGACAGCGGACACCGTGGAGCCCGAGTAGTTCGTCCGCTTGCCGAACTCGTCCTGGTTCATGCCGGCCAGCGCCCGCTGCTTGCGTAGCTGGACGCGGATCAGTTCCACGGTCTGCTCACCTTCCATGCGCCCTCCAGGGTGGTCGCCAAGATCGCCAAGGGTCGCCGGGTGGTCGCCAAGATCCGCTGACCGTCGCCGTGACCAGGCTCGATGCCTTCCGAGGGTATCGGTGTCCTCAGCAGACTGTCACGCATGCGGATCCGCTCCACGCCGGGGAGGGCTGGGGCGGGTTCTGCTTCGGGGCCGCCCCGCGCTTCCCCCGTGTCGGGGTGGCCCCTACCCAGCCAGCTGTTGTGGGTACATCTGTTGCTGCTCTGGCGACAAGAAACGTACCCACAGCGTTTCCTTGTGGGAGGTCGAGATGCGAGTCCCCTGGTTTCGGTGCCGGGTTGCCGATCTGCCGTCGGTACCGGCGCGGCCGCCGGGAGTGTTGCCGCAACGCGCGCCCGGCGTGCAGCTGCCAGGGTGGATGCGTCAGCCGACTCAGCCGCTGCCGATGCAGCGTCCCGGCTGTGCGGGCTGGTTGACGCCGGGTCAGCAGTGGCGGGCAAACGGTGGCCGCTGGTGATCACCACACGGCTCCCGAGGCCCGGCCGCGGTCCGCACCCGGAGCGTCCGCGCGCCACCGGTGCCGACGCCCCGCACACCCCGCTGCGGCCGATGTGGTGTTGCCGGGTGGACGGGCAGCCGTGGCCCTGTGCCGAGGCACGGTTGCTGCTGCGGGCGGAGTACGACGGCAACCTGACCGGTCTGTCCATCTACCTGGCGGGTGTGATGTACGAGGCGATGCGCGATCTCTACCACCTGAACCCGCACGACGGCCCCGAGCCGAAGGCGTTGTTCGATCGGTTCGTCGCCTGGGGCCCATCCCGCCGACCAGCCAGCGAACCGCCAGCATGAGCCGCCCCGCCGCCTCGCCGCAGGACCAGCGCACATCGATGAAACCGGTGGCATGATCACGAGATGCGCGCCTCCCACGATCGTCATCGCGGCCAGCCGGAGTGGGCGGCCGTCCCGGCCGAGGGCGACCGTTACCTCGGCTGGCGTGACCTGACAGTCTGGAAGACCAGGCTCGGCCGGATCATGGCGGCGCTGGCCCGCCGGGCTGCCCGGTGGATCGGCCCGTACCCGGTGCTGGCGCTGACCCTGCTGATCGGCGTCGCGCTCGTCGTCGCGCTGACCGCCGCGTCCGTGGAGATCTACGAGGCCGTCGTCGAGACCGACGGTGTCGCGGGCCTCGACGAGCCGGTCCTGCGGGCGGCCATCGCCGCGCGTACGCCGCAGCTCAACACGGCGGTCACCGCGTTCACCAACCTCGGCGGTCCGGTCATCATGCCGATCCTCGCCGCCGTCGCCGCGCTCGCGCTGGCGATCCGGCGCCGGCAGGTCGGCCCGGTGGTGCTCATGGCGGTGGCCACCACCGGGTCACTGCTGATGACGATGGTCGGGAAAGCCCTCGTCGGGCGGATCCGCCCGCCGCTGGCCGACGCGGTCGCACCGTACGAGACCTCCGCGTCGTTTCCCAGCGGGCACACCCTCAACGCCGTGGTCGTCGCCGGAGTGGTGGCCTACCTGCTCGTACTACACCAGCGGCGGTGGCACACCCGGACGGCCACCGTCGCCGCGGCGGTGGTGTTCGCTGTCGCCATGGGCCTGAGCCGGGTGTTCCTCGGCCACCACTGGCTCACCGACGTGCTGGTGGCATGGACCCTCGGGCTGGCCTGGCTGGCTGTCGTCATCACCATGCACCGGCTGTATCTGACCGTGCGAAACGTGCGGCCTCGCGGCGCACCCGAACATCAGGTGTCGTAGTCGCCGTCCCACGGTTCGGAGAAGGCCATGTAGTCGCCGGGCTCGACGGTGACCCACCACACGTCGTCGTCTGCCTCCGGTGCCCGGGGGATCAGGCCGAAGGTCGTGCCGAACCGGTCGACCGCGAAGGGCTCGACCTCGATGCGGGAGAACGTGACCTCGCCGAGTTCCGCCAGCCGGGCCTCGTATGCCGCCCGCCGTGCCGCACGGTCCATCCGGGTTCTCGGACCGAAGGGGTCGATCCTGGCTTCCAGGAACCGGCCGTCGGCGTCGAACAGGTAGAGCGCGACGAACTCCTGACCGTCGTCCTCGCCGTGCATCGTCGGCTCGAACGGGGTGGTGAGGAAGAACTGCCGGCCATCGGCGGTGCGCCCCACGTGCTCGGCGTGATAGTCGTCATGATCGATGGGGATGCGGCTCGGCAATCCGCCTCTCATCCGACTCGTCCTCTCCGCGGTGTGCGCCGTCGCGACCGCTACCGCCAGCAGGATGCCGTCCGGGTACGACAGGCTCGCGGTCCCGGCGATCACCCCGCGCCGACCACCCTTGTGTTCCGAGCGATCGGGTGACGAGTCGTTCGACCTCGGCCCAGGTGGGCGCGGGACGTCCGTAGCCGGGTACCGGCCGGTGTTGGGGTCCGAAGAAGTACTGGTGGGTGACCGCACCGCGAATCGCGGCGTGCACCTCGGGATGGTCGTCGACGAAGTGGGTGAGGGCGAGGTCGAGGCAGTGCACCCGCTTGTCGGCCCGGGCGCGGCAGAACCGGACCTGGTCACGGGCGACCCCGCTGCGCCGGTAGAAGTCGTGGCTGTCCAGCCATCGCAGGGTGCGGGCCTGGACCCGTGGGCCGCACTTCGAGACCAGCCACACCCGGCCGTCGAACCGGGGGACGAGGCGGGCGATGGCCTCGACGGCGCCGGGCACCTCCGGAGTCGCCAGCATGGTGGCCTCGTCGCCAGCGAAGAACGCGGTGTCACCGCCGCCCGGGTGGGCGGCACCGTCGATGATGACCCGGCCGATGTCGATGCCGAGCCGTGGTTCCCGTCGCGTGTTGTTGTCGATCATGCGGCCAGGATGCGGCGTCGGAGTGCCGGCACTGAACTATTGTTTGGCCACCGCTCTATAGTTGTGCACTATGACCGGGCGGGACCTGCTCGAAGCCGACGCGCTGCGCTCGTTCGCGGTCTTCGCCGAACACCGCAACTTCACCAGCGCGGCGGCCGTGCTGCACATCAGCCAGCCCTCCCTGCACGTGAAAATCAGGAAGCTGGCGACGGCGCTCGGCGTCGAACTCTACGAACGGGACGGTCGGCGGCTGACGCTGACCGCGGCCGGTGAGCGGCTCGCCGTGCCGGCGGCCCACCAATCCATCGCCGACATGTAGATCTTCAGGTCGAAGAAGTCGTGCACGGTGTTCGGCAGGTAGAGCGCCGGCAGGACCGCC
>NZ_JBFBAO010000443.1:0-5095 GCF_040682255.1 Micromonospora sp. NPDC051296
CCCCAAGTCAGTGACCCCGGAGCGGATCCGGGCCAACGCCGACGTCTTCGGCTTCTCGCTGACCGCTGAGGAGATGCGCGACATCGACGCCCTGGGCGGGTCCTGACCTGCGGCGGTCGCGGCCGGCCCGGGCCGCGTCGGAAAACTTCATAGGCGATTGATCGGACGAAGACCATCGACATCGACGGCCGTCGCGCTGTACCGTCTCGGCCAAATATCGACATCCGTCGTCGTCCGGAGGGTTGCCATGGCCTCTGCCCGCCCCGTCCGTCTGCGCCGCCGAGGGCTGCTCGGCGTACCGGCCCTGGTGGCCGCCGCGCTCACCCTCCTCGCCCGGCCCGCCGCCGCGAGCGCCGCCCCGCCGGCCGAGTGCCTGGCCGACCTGCTCCGGGAGTCCTGATGGCGACCATTTCCTGGCTGGTGGACGTGCTGCGCGGCGCCGGTGTGCAGGTGGTGGTGGAGGGCGACTGGCTCAACCGGATGCGCCCCGGCTCGTTCGACCCGATCGGGGTGCTCTGGCACCACACCGCCGCCACCTCCAGCGCCAGCAACCCGCACCCGGCCCTCAACATCTGCATCAACGGTCGACCGGACCTGGCCGGCCCGCTCTGTCAGGCGCTGGTCGACTACCACGGCGTCTTCCACGTCATCTCCGCCGGTCGCTGCAACCATGCCGGCGCCAGCGGCGGCAGCGGGCCGATCCCGGCCGGCGACGGCAACACCCTGATGATCGGTTGGGAGATCGACTACAACGGGGTCAGCCAGTCGATGACGGCCGCGCAGTACAACGCCTCGGTCGCCGCCACGGCCGCCGTGCTCACCCGGCTCGGCCGGGATGCCAGCCACGCCCGGGGGCACCGGGAGACCAGCACCACCGGCAAGATCGACCCGTCGTTCGTCGACCTGAACGTGATGCGTGCCGACGTGGCGGCGCGGATGTCCGGCGGCACCGCGTGGAGCGCGACGGTGGACAACACCACCGTTGGGCGGTTCACCGCCAGCGCCAACTGGGGTGTCTCGTCGTACTCCGGGCAGCGCTACGGGGCCGACTACCGGTACGCCAACCCGGTCGCCGCCAGCGACGTGGCCTGGTACCGGTTCAACGTCCCGGCCAGCGCCAACTACCGGGTGGAGGTCTGGTACCCGGCCGACGCCGGCTACAACCGGTCGACGCCGTACATCGTCGCCACCAGCGGCGGCAACCAGACCGTCTACGTGGACCAACGCACCGGCGGCGGTCAGTGGCGCGGCCTCGGCACCTTCGCGCTGCCGGCGGGCGACGCCAACCGGGTGGCGGTGAGCCGATGGAGTTCCGCCAGCGGTTACGTCATCGCCGACGCCGTACGCCTCACCAGAGTCTGACCGGCCCGCCAGTGGCGTTAAGAGGGGCCCCTTCCTATGCACGAGGCGTTAAGAAGGGGCCCTTCCTTGCTCTCAGGAGCGGGTGCAGGCCGTGCCGTTGAGGGTGAAGCTGGACGGGGAGGAGTACGCCCCGCTCAGCGTCCCCTGGTAGCCGAAGCTGGCCGTGCCGCCGGGGGCGAGCGTGCCGTTCCAGCTCAGGTTCCGGGCGGTCACCGACGAGCCGCTCTGGGTCACCGTGGCGTTCCAGGAGTTCGTCACCTGCTGCCCGGACGGCAGCGAGTACGCCAGGGTCCAGCCGTTGATGGTGCTCGAACCGGTGTTGGTGATCTGCACGTCGGCGGTGAAGCCGTTGTTCCACGAGTTGGCGGTGTACTTCACCGCACACGCGCCGCCGCCCGACGGCGGGGGCGTGGTGGGCGGCGGGCTGCTCGGCGGCGGGGTGGTCGGGTTGCCGCCGCCGTTGACCGCGGCCGAGAAGTTGGTCACCGCCAGTCCGGCGCCGCCCTGCCAGGGCTCGAACCCGGCCTGGATGCTGGTCAGGTACCAGGAGTTGGTGATCGCGCCCCGGTTGCGGGTGTCGTTGATGAAGGCCAGCAGGTTGAGGTTCGCGCTGCTGATCGCCGACGGGGCCAGGTACGAGATGACGTTGTTGGAGCCGTTGCTGCCCCGCCAGACCTCCCAGCTGCGGCCGTCGATGGTGGCGGTGCCGACCGGGGAGCCGATGGGCTGGATCGGGCCCTGCCGGTTGAGCCAGATCATGATCTCCATCTGGTTCACCCCGTCCCGCCTCGGCGACGGGTCGAGCCAGATGTCGTACGAGGCGTTGTAGATGGCCCCGCTGACGTACCGGTAGCTGATGCTGCTGTTCGCGCTGCTGATCTGGCTCACCTGGATCGGCAGGTTGGTGCCGGGGGAGCAGTTGGTGTAGTGGCAGCCGACGAAGATCGACGGGTACGCCGTCGGTGCCCCGTTGGTCGGGTTGCTGCCGTTCTGGGTGGTGATCTCGAAGCCGGTGCTGGTGACGTTGATGCACTGCTGGGCGCTGGTGCCCCAGCGGTTGTTCTGCACCACGTACCGGCTCTGGATGACCGTGGTGCCGTACTGCTCGCAGATCTGGGTGTCGGCGGAGGCGGTGCCGCCGAGGGCCACGGCGACGATCGAGCCGGCGGCGAGCAGGCCGACGGCCACGATGGCCCGCAGGGGACGTCTCATGATGCTCCTTGCGCTGCGGCGTCACCTGGACGCCGGGACGGGTTGCGGACGGAGCGGTCGGAAACGCCCGCCGACGGGGGTGGGGCCCGGGAGCGCTCCCATGCTCATCGTCACATTTACATCCTTGAAACAATGGGCGCAACCGGTGCGGGCTAATGAGGGGAAATGTGAGGTGTGCCACGGGTGCGACCATCGGTCACCCGGCGATCCCCCGGTGGTGGGCGGGCCGCGCCGACGGGCGGAGCCGAGCGCGCCGAGGGGCGCCGCCAGCGGCCGGTTTGCCTCTGGTGTGCGCCGATTGCGCCGAGTAGTGTCTTGCCTCCAACGCGTGCCGAACCCCTCCGGAGGCGTACACCCCCATGCGTAGCTCCCCCCTGCGCATCCTCGTCGTCGGCGCGGGCATCGCCGGCCTGGCCGTGGCCCGGGCGCTGCGCCTGGCGGGCTTCCGGCCCGACGTTACCGACAAGGCGCCGCCGGGCGAACTCACCGACGCCGGCCTCTATCTCCCGGGCAACGCGGCCCGGGCGCTGCGCCGGCTCGACCTCGACGGTCCGGTACGCCCGTTCGGGCAGGTCATCCACCGGCAACGCTTCCTCGACGCGGCCGGTGCGCCGCTGTGCGCGGTCGACCTCGACGCGCTCTGGGCCGGGGTCGGGGAGTGCCGCGCGCTGCCCCGCGCCGACCTGCACCGGGTGCTGCTGAGCGGGGCCGGCGGCGCGGTCCGGCACGGCGCCGAGGTGTGCACCATCGAGCTGCTGCCGGCCAGTGTCGGCGTCACCTTCGTCGACGGCACCCAGACCGAGTACGACCTGGTGATCGGCGCAGACGGGCCGCGTTCCTCGATCCGTGCGCTGGCCGCCCTCGGCGGGCCGCCCCGCCCCGCCGGCCAGGTGGTCTACCGCGGCGTCGTGCGCCACGGCCCGGCGGTCGACGAGTGGACCGCCCTACTCGGGCAGCGCTGCGGCTTTCTCGTGGTGCCGATCGGCGCCGGCCGGCTGCACTGCTACGCCGACGAAGCGGGCACCGAACCGCCGGCCGACCCGAAGGCCCGACTGCGCGAGCTGTTCGGCGACTACGGCGGGCCGGTGCCGGAGGTGCTCGACGCGCTCGACGGGGTGCACGTCACGACCACCGACGAGGTCGAACTCGGGCGCTGGTACCGGGGCCGGGTGCTACTGGTCGGCGACGCTGCCCACGCCACCGCGCCGACGCTGTCCCAGGGTGCCGCGATGGCCCTGGAGGACGCGGTGGTGCTCGCCGAGTCGCTGCACGCCGCGAGCAGCGTGGAGGCGGCGCTGACCGGCTACGAGAGTCGCCGCCGGCCGCGTACCCGGTGGGTGCGGGACCGGACCCGGGACCGTAACCGCACCCGCGACGTCCCGCCGGCGCTGCGCGACCCGCTGCTGCGCGGGCGCGGCGACCGCATCTTCGGCGAGCACTACCGGCTGCTCCTCGGCCCGCTGTGATCCACCCCCGGCGACCCCACGCGGGACTGCCACCTGCCGGGGACTATCCTCCTTGCGGATAACGGCCCGCAGAGACAGCGTGTGCCGAGCGGGACAACCCAGAACCGGAGGCCACTCGTGACCACCGTCGCACCCAAGCCGGTCGTGACCCGGCCCTGGCCGGTCCGGGAGCCGGTCAAGGGGTCGGCCATCGCGCGGCTGCTGCGGACCACGGACGCGAAGCAAATCGGGATCATGTACATGGTCACCGCGTTCGTGTTCTTCATGATCGGTGGCCTGATGGCCCTGATCATGCGGGCCGAGCTGGCCCGGCCCGGGCTGCAGTTCCTGTCGCCTGAGCAGTACAACCAGCTGTTCACCATGCACGGCACGATCATGCTGCTGTTCTTCGCGACGCCCATCGTCTTCGCGTTCGGCAACTACGTGGTGCCCATCCAGATCGGCGCGCCGGACGTCTCGTTCCCGCGGCTGAACAGCTTCGCGTACTGGCTCTACCTGTTCGGTGGCACCATGGCCACCGCCGGCTTCCTCACCCCGGGCGGCGCGGCGGACTTCGGCTGGACCGCGTACACCCCGCTGAGCACCAGCGAGCACGCTCCGGGCGTCGGCGCCAACATGTGGGTGGTCGGTCTGGCCATCTCCGGTCTGGGCACCATCCTCGGCGCGGTCAACCTGATCACCACGATCCTGACCCTGCGCGCGCCCGGCATGACCATGTTCCGGATGCCGATCTTCACCTGGAACATGCTGGTCACCAGCCTCCTGGTGATCCTGGTCTTCCCGCTGCTGGCCGCCGCGCTGTTCGCCCTCGCCGCCGACCGTCTCCTCGGTGCCCACGTCTACAGCCCGGAGACGGGCGGCCCGATGCTGTGGCAGCACCTGTTCTGGTTCTTCGGCCACCCCGAGGTGTACATCATCGCGCTGCCGTTCTTCGGCATCATCAGCGAGATCATCCCGGTCTTCTCCCGCAAGCCGATCTTCGGCTACAAGGGCCTGGTCGCCGCGACCATCGCCATCGCCGGCCTGTCGATGAGCGTCTGGGCGCACCACATGTT
>NZ_JBFBAO010000444.1:0-5091 GCF_040682255.1 Micromonospora sp. NPDC051296
GCTGCTCAAGGACGCGCCCGTGGTGGTGCTGGACGAGGCCACCGCCTCGACGGACCCGGAGAACGAGGTCTCCATCCAGCAGGCGGTGGCGAACCCGGTCGCGCCCTGGCCGACCGCCCGGACCAGGTCGACGGTCGAGGAGACCGCCGCGTGCGCGGGCACCCGGGTGTGCAGCAGCTGGTACGCACCGATCCGCAACGCGTCGCGTACCGGTGGGTCGATCCGCTGCACGTCCCGGCCGGCCGCGGAGGTGAGGATCGCGTCGAGGGTGCCGAGGTGGCGCAGCGTGCCGTAGGTCAGCTCGGTGGCGAAGGCCGCGTCCCGGCCGGTCAGCCCCTCCTCGCGCAGGATAGCCGGCAGCACCAGGTTGGCGTACGCGTCGTCGCGGTGCACCGCCGCGACGGCCTCGTACGCGGCGTACCGCGGACGGTCCATCGCCGGACGCCCCACGCGCGGGCCTCGGCGGTCGAACCCCCGCCGGGGTGCGGTGTCCCTGGTGTCCCTCACGCCAACTCCTCCCCCGCGCTGACCCGGGCGCCGCGCGCCCAGTCGGTCGCCGCCATGGCCCGCTTGCCCGCCGCCCGCACCTCGCCGAGCCGGACCGGGACGGTGGCCGTGCCGGCCAGCACCCGGGCCTTCTCCACCAGCAGCTCGCCGGGCTTGAGGGCCGGGGCGTCGGGGGCCGGGGTGACCGGGCCGAGCTTCACCCGCTCGCCACGGAAGGTCGTCCACGGGCCGGGTGCCGGGGTGCAGGCGCGGATCCGGCGGTCCACCGCGAAGGCCGGGTCGGCCCAGCGGACCCGAGCATCCTCGACGGTCAGCTTCGGTGCCAGGGACACCCCGTCGGCGGGCTGCGGCTCGGCCCGCGCGGTGCCGTCCTCCAGCGCGTCGAGGACCGCCACCAGCAGCCCGGCACCCGTGTGCGCGAGCCGCTCCAGCAGGTCGCCGGAGGTGTCGGCGGGCCGGATCTCGTCGGTCAGCGTGCCGTAGACCGGCCCGGTGTCCAGCCCCTCCTCCAACTGGAAGACGCTGGCCCCGGTCAGCTCGTCACCGTGCAGCACCGCGTGCTGCACGGGTGCGGCGCCGCGCCACGCGGGCAGCAGCGAGAAGTGCAGGTTCACCCAACCGTGCCGAGGGATCGCGAGCGCGACCGGCGGCACCAGCGCGCCGTAGGCCACCACCGGCACGCAGTCCGGGGCGAGCGCACGCAACCGGTCCAGGAACTCCGGCTCGCGCGGCCGGGCCGGGGTGAGGACCTCGATGCCACGTTCGTCGGCCCAGGCACCCACCGGGGACCGGACCAGGCCCCGGCCCCGCCCGGCCGGCGCGTCCGGTCGGGTGACCACGGCGACCAGCTCGTGCCGGGAGGCGGCCACGGCGGCCAGCGGGGGAACGGCGACGGCCGGCGTACCGGCGAAGATCACACGCACCCGGTCACCGCCCCAGACCGAAAGGGCTGCCGGCGGCGTGCGGGCTCAGCTTGACCGTGGGCGGGGCGGCGACGTCGTACCACTCGGCCTGCCGGATCGCCTTCATCGCCTCCTTGCGGCCCGCCGGGTCCAGCCGGTCGATGAACAGCACCCCGTCGAGGTGGTCGGTCTCGTGCTGCACGCAACGCGCCATCAGGCCGGTGCCGACGATCTGCATCGGGTCGCCATAGCCGTTGAAGCCCTTGGCGATCACGTTCTGCCGGCGCTTGGTGTCGAAGTACAACCCGGGGATGGACAGGCAGCCCTCCGGGCCGTCCTGCTCCTCGGCGTCCGGAAACTCCAGCACCGGGTTCACCAGGTGGCCGACCACGTCGTCCACGTCGAAGGCGAACACCCGCAGGCCGACGCCGAGCTGCGGCGCGGCGAGACCCGCGCCGTTCTGCTCACGCATGGTGTCGGTCAGGTCGGCGATGAGCTTGCGCAGCTCGACGTCGAAGTCGACCACCGGATCGGCCGGCGTGCGCAGCACCGGATCCCCGAACAAACGGATGGGCTGGACGGTCACGCGGGTCGACTCCTTAGCGGTGGGACAAGGCCGTGGCCGTACCAGTCTACGGAGTGCCCGGAGCCGTCCCGGCCGGCGCACCATGATCGACGTCCGGCGCCGGCTCACCCACCGCGATCGGAAGGCTGTCGTACCCGCGCAGGGTCAACCGGCTCCGCCGCCGGGGCGTGCCGGCCGGGGCCAGCCCGGGCAGCCGGCGCAGCAGCAACGGGACGGCGACCTGCGCCTCCAGCCGGGCCAACCCGGCACCGAGGCAGTAGTGCGGGCCGGCGCCGAAGGAGAGCGGGGCCAGCTGCGCCCGCCACGGGTCGAAGCGCTCGGGTGTCGGGTAGCGCCGAGGATCGCGGTTGGCCGCGCCGAGCAGCAGCAGGATCCAGCTGCCGGCGGGCAGCTCCGCCCCGCCGACCCGGACCGCCTCGCTGCTGGTCCGCGTGGTCAGCTGCACCGGCGAGTCGTAGCGGAGCAGCTCGTCCACGTACGCCGGGGCGTGCTCCGGATGCCGGCGCAGCACGTCGGCCGCCCCGGGGTGCGCCAGCAGCACCGAGAGTCCGTTGCCCAGCAGGTTGGTGGTGGTCTCGAAGCCCGCGACGAGCAGTATCACCAGGTTGGCCAGCAGCTCCTCGCCGGAGAGCCGGTCGCCGGCGTCGTGCGCCTGCACCAGGGCGGTGGTCAGGTCGTCGGCCGGCTGCCCCCGCCGGGCGGCCACCAGCTCGGCGAAGTAGCCGCGCAGCTCGGTGGCACCGGCGTCGGCCACGGCCAGTTCCGCCGGGGTGATCTCGGGCTCCAGGATGCCGGTCAGGTCGGCCGCCCAGCGCCGGAACAGCGGGCGGTCGGCGGTGGGCACGCCGAGCAGCGCGCAGATCACCCCGACCGGCAACGGATAGGCGAACTCGGCCATGAAGTCGACCGGTGTGCCGTCCCGGCCGGCCGCCGCCATCGTGTCAATCAGCTCCTCGGCCTGCCCGGCCACCACGTCCCGCATGGCAGCGATCCGGCGTGGGGTGAAGGCTCCGGCGGCGAGCCGGCGCATCCGGCTGTGATCGGGCGGATTGGTGCGCAGCATCGACCGGGCGATCGAGGACACGGCGGGGCTGTCCCGCCAGGCCGGCAGGAGCTCGTCACGCAGGTGGTCGTCCAGCACCTGGATGCGGGCGTCCCGGAGAAGCTCGTCAGCCTCGGCGTAGCCGGTGACCACGTACATGTTCGGACCGGCCTGGACCACCGGCCCGTGGCCACGCAGCCGCTCGTACACCGGGTACGGGTCGACGCGGCCCTGCGAGGACATGAGCACAGCGAGCGCCTCGGCGACATCCATGGTGGCCTCCTCGGTGTCCCGGCGGCTCCATCATGCCCGCGCGACGCCAGCGCGGCTGTCCGGGGCCGCCGCCGGCCGCGGCGGCAAGGCCTCAGCCGGCGGTGCCGGACTCCCCCGCCAGCACCGCGTCGCCGGCGAGCAGCGCGTGCTCCGGCAGCGGCAGCCGGATGTCGTGGGCCGCCTCCCAGTCGTGGATCAGGCTGGGGCGGGCCTGCGCGGCGAAGTAGTCGATCGCGCTCATCCCGCCCACCACCGGCTCGTCGACCTCGGCGACCAGCCGGCCCGGCACCAGCCGGAACCCGTTGCGCAGCGCCGCGCTGAGCCGGCGGTGCCCGTCGACCACGAAGAAGTACTCGCCGGTGAAGCCGATCTCCAGCGGCTCCAGCCCCGTCTCGCCGGCGTCGGCGACCTCACCGACGAACGTCGAGTCCCAGAGCCCGCGCAGGCCCGCGCTGTCCTCGGTCGGGTAGACCCGCGCCGGGTCCAGCAGCAGCAGCGGCGGCGCACCGCGCAGCACGTCGGGCGCGAGCCGGCCCCCGTACGCGTCGATGATGCGTTCGATCACCTCGTCGGCCGGGGCCCGGGTGGTGTCGCAGATCAGGTCGTAGTTGCGCAGCCGGGCCTTGTCCACGCCGTACCGGATCAGGAACCGGCCGCGCTCGCTCTCGCTGCGCTCCCTGAGCTTGGCCTTGGCCTCCTCCTGGGAGATGTAGCTCTCCGCCGGGCCGGAGGGGCGCAGCAGCACCCGGCGGGCCGCCTCAGCCGGCTCGGTGATCATGTGCACCTTGAGCGCGTCGGTGAAGAAGTGCCAGGCCAGCCGGGAGTCCATGACGAGGCTCTCGCCGGAGGCGGCGATGTCGCGCTGAAGCTGGTCGACGTAACCGTCGACGGCCTGGTCCAGCTCGGCGTGCAGGTTGAGCTGAAGCGCGGTCATCTGCCGTTCCTGGGCCATCTGCCGGTAGAGGTCACCGACGCTGACCCGGCGCAGCCCGAGCCGCTCGGCGATCACCACCGAAACGGTGCTCTTGCCGCTGCCCAGGTCACCGTTGAAGACGATCGACTGACGAACGGTCACGACTGTCCACCCCTGATCACCGGCTGATTGAGATCGTCGATATCGCGCCAGACCCACGCGGTCCCGCTGTCCTGCGACAACTCCAGCTCGGCGCGTCTGACGCCGCGCCGCGACCCCGCAGCCGTCGTGCGCCCCAGCATGACGGGCGATGCTATCACCTTTGCCGCGGTGCCCCCGAAGACGCGGCCCCGGGTGGGCGCGCCGACACAAGACATCACGAGATCATCGCATATGGCGACGTATGGGGTCCTGATCGACACTCACCGTCACGGAACGGCGTCAGAACAGCGCGAGCGGGTCGACCTGGAGGCGGACCGGGTCGGCCGCCTTGCGGGCGCTGCGCACGCCCGCCGCCGTGTGCAACGCCTCGGCCAGGGCCGCCGCCCGCGCCCGGGGCACCCGCACCAGCATCCGTTCCCGCTCCCCGTCGGCCGGCACCGGGCCGAGCAGTTCCGCCCCGTCGGGCAGCCGCGTCTGCGCCAGCAGGTCGGCCACGGCGGCCGGCGGGCCGGTCACGCTGGCCATCCGTACCGCCGGCGGGAAACCCAGCTCCCGGCGCTCGGCCAGCTCACGGGCGGCGAACCAGCCCGGGTCCCAGCGCAGCAGCGCCTGCACCGGCGCGAGCGCGTCGTCGGCGACCACCACCACCCGGCCGCCGGCCGCGGCCGGCCGGGCCAGCGCCGCCGCCGCCGACCAGCGGCGCAAC
>NZ_JBFBAO010000445.1:0-5055 GCF_040682255.1 Micromonospora sp. NPDC051296
CCGAGGGTCTTGATGCCGCGCAGGGTCAGCCAGGCGTCGAACGGGCCGTTGACCGCGCCCATCGCGTTCTGGTGGTAGCGCAGCTGCTCGCCGAGCGCGGCGTCGGCCGCCACCAGCGCTCCGCCGACCACGTCGGAGTGCCCGCCGATGTACTTGGTGGTGGAGTGCACCACCACGTCCGCGCCGAGCGCGATCGGCTGCTGCAGGTACGGCGAGGCGAAGGTGTTGTCGACCACCAGCAGCGCTCCGGCGTCGTGCGCGACGGCGGCGAGGGTGGCGATGTCGGCGATGCCGAGCAGCGGGTTCGTCGGCGTCTCCACCCACACCACCTTGGTGACGCCGGGGCGGATCGCGGCCCGCACGGCGTCCGGGTCGGAAACCTTCGCCGGGGTGTACGCCAGGCCCCACCGCTCGGCCACCTTGGCGAAGAGCCGGTACGTGCCGCCGTACGCGTCGTCGGGGATGACCACGTGGTCACCCGGGGCGCAGACGGTACGCAGCAGGGTGTCCTCGGCGGCCAGGCCGCTGGCGAAGGCCAGCCCGACCGGCCCGCCCTCCAACGCGGCCAGGCATTCCTGGAGCGCGTCGCGAGTCGGGTTGCCGGAGCGGCTGTACTCGTACCCGAGCCGGGGCGCGCCGACCGCGTCCTGGGCGTACGTGCTGGTCTGGTATATCGGTGGGATCACCGCGCCGGTGCGGGCCTCGGGGTCCTGGCCGGCGTGGATGGCGAGCGTCTCGAAGCCGTGGTTCATTCCGCAGACGTTAGTCCTCCCGCCCGTCCCAGCGTATGGAACCCGGCCCGGTTCGCCTCCGACGTCCTGTCGGGCCGTTGGGCGATACTGGCCGGGTGACCCCGACCGAGACGCTGCCATCCCGCCTGATCGGCGTAGCCGACCGCATCCCGGCCTCGCTCGACCTGCTGGCAGGTCCCGATCATGGTCGCGTCGCCCTGCCGGTACGACTGGCCTGGTCCGGCCTGACCGAGTTCGACGTCGATGATCCTCGGGAGCGGCTGACGCTCTACCGCACGCTTTTGGACTGCGGCCAGCGTGACGACATGATCCGCTATATCAACGCCACCCTGCTGCGTGCCGACTGGCCCCGGATCCGGCGGCTGACCTCCCGACGCCTGGTTGCCCTCTGGGAGCGGCAGCTTCCCGAGTTGGCCGCTGCCTGACTATGGACGACTTGCATCGACGTTTGCTGCGTATCGGCTTCGACGCTGGTAACGATCTCGGCCTGGTCCTCGCAGGTGGTTACGCTCTGTCGGCGCACGAGCTGACCAGCAGACCCTCCCGAGACATCGACTTCGCGACGGCGACTGCCATGCCACTTCCGGCGGTAGCCGAGCGGCTCGCCGACGCCTACGTCGCTGCCGGCTTCGCCGCTCGCATCATCGAGGCCACTCCCCGAATGGCGCGACTTGTGGTGTCCACGGAAGCGACAGCGTGTGAGGTCGATCTTCTGAAGGAGGCGATCGGGCCCCCCGCGCAACTCAGCATCGGTCCTGTCCTCGCGTTCGAGGACGCGGTCGGGCTGAAGGTGCGGGCCCTGCACGAACGCGCAGCTCACCGCGACTACATCGACATCTGCGCCGCCAACAGCCGACTGGGCTGGCACGAGCTGGAGTCCCTGGGCGCCCAGCACACCGTCGGTTTCCTCCTGGAGGAGTTAGCCGACCGACTTGGCGGGGTTCGCGAGCTTGATGACGAGACGTTCATGTCTTACGGGCTCGGCGAAAGCGATGTCGAGGCGCTGTGCGGGTGGGCGCTGGCCTGGGAGGCGGACATCCGATCGCGCCTGGCGAGCGGAGAAACCGGACCAGTCGGCGTCGTGGACGACGACTGGGATTCCTACCTCGACCCGCCTGATGCTCGGGGCGAGCCGGCAAGCGGCGTTTCACGACCAGTCATAGCCTGAGCCGATGGCAGGGTGCGTGTTCTGCGGGATCGTGGCGGGTGAGGTGCCGGCGTTCCGCGTCGTCGATGAACCGGACGGGGTGGCGTTCCTGGACACCCGGCCGGTGTTCAAGGGGCACCTGCTGGTGGTCCCCCGTACGCACCTGGTCACCCTCGCCGACCTGCCGCCGGAGTCCATCGCCGGTTACTTCGGGCTGGTCCGGCGGCTGGCCATGGCGGTGGAGGCCGGTCTGGGCGCGGGCGGCACGTTCGTGGCGATGAACAACAAGGTGTCCCAGTCGGTGCCGCACCTGCACACCCACGTGGTGCCCCGGACGAAGGGCGACGGGCTGCGCGGATTCTTCTGGCCGCGTACCCGCTACGCGGACGACGCCGAGGCCACCTCCTACGCGGACCGTATCCATATCGCCCTCGGGGCGTGAGTGGGGCCTGAGCGGACGCGGGGCGGGTAAGGAAGTGGGGTCCGCCGGTGTTGCAGGCGGGGAAGGGTACGAAAGGAGTTCCACCGTGTTCCTCCGCCGCATGAAGGCCGAGATGATCTCCCCCGACCGGGCCCTGCCCGGCCGCCCGATCGCGATGCCGGTCGCCGACCGGCACGAGGTGCTCGGGACCCCGCTGAAGGGCCCGTTCCCCGAGGGCTCGCAGGTCGCCGTGTTCGGCATGGGGTGTTTCTGGGGCGCCGAGAGGCTGTTCTGGACGCTGCCGGGAGTGTTCACCACCTCGGTCGGCTACGCGGGTGGTTACACCCCGAACCCGACCTACGAGGAGGTCTGCTCCGGCGAGACCGGGCACGCCGAGGTGGTCCAGGTGGTCTACGACCCCGCGAAGATCAGCTACGAGGACCTACTCAAGGTCTTCTGGGAGAACCACGACCCGACCCAGGGCATGCGCCAGGGCAACGACGTGGGTACCCAGTACCGGTCGACGATCTACGTCACCACGGACGAGCAGTTGGCCACCGCGCAGGCGTCCCGGGACGCGTTCGCGCCGATCGTGGCCCGCGCCGGCAAGGGTGAGATCACCACGGAGATCGGCCGGCTGGGTGACTACTTTCTCGCCGAGGACTATCACCAGCAGTACCTCGCGCCGACCAAGAACCCCAACGGCTACTGCAACCACGGCCCGAACGGGCTGAGCTGCCCGGTCGGCGTCGCCCGTACCGCCGGCTGAACAACCCGGATCGACGTTCGGAGGCTGGCCCGCCCAGGTTTCGACGGGCCGGCCTCCGATGTTCCGGGCATCGGTGCCATCGAGCAGGCACCGGGTCCCGATCCGGACCCGGTGCCTGCGCCGCTTGCTTACCGCCGCCGCTTGGGTACGGTCATGAACGCCAGTCCTATCGTCAATGCGATCACGAGGGACTGAACCGCTCGGCTGTTAAGCGAATCGCCCAGGATTTGTGCTAGATACATAAGGGCAAAGACCATCGCTCCCCACAAGAGCCAGCGCAGCGCTGATGACCTTCTCGCACCCATTCCTTCCCCTGATACCAGCGTCACCACATCATCTTCCAGTGGTTGCGCCAACCGCCCTTGCGGTGCGAACCAGAGTATCGATACTTGCCGCGCCCGGCTGACCGATGGGACGTCTTGTAGGTAAAACTGGCGTGGCGGTTTCTCAGGTACTTGCCGCCCCCACCAGTTAGGGCCCCATACGCCGCGCCCCTCGCAGCCTGGCCGGTGCAGCGCCTGCTCCAACGGTATCGACTGTCGTGGTAGCAGTTGTAGCCATACGTTGCTCCTCCAACGATGGCCCCGGCAATGATCGCGCACCCGACACCGGCCGTGCCCAGGCATGCCGCTACGCCGCCCAGGGCGAGTGCTCCGCCGACCACCCACTTGCCGTTCGACCGCCACCAGCGTCCGCCCCGGCAACCGCCTCCCTTTTTCCGACCCAGGACACACTTGCCATCCAGGTCCTCTTTGTTGGCAGGGTCGGCACAGGTGTATTCGTACGCGTTGCAGCTTCCGCCGTAAACGGGGTCGACCTGGAGAAAGCGGCCGGTGGCGGTGTTGTATAGCCGTACGCCCATGAGGACGATGCCGGACGGGGTGTCGGCGGCCCGCTGCTTGGCGCCGAGCCAGCCGTACCGCTGGCTGCCGACGTCGGCAGTGTTGCGCGGGGTGCCGTACTCGTTGGCCTCGCTGGTGCGAGAGAGGCCCTCGTCGTCGCCGTCGATCGCCGCGACCAGGTCACCATGGAGGTTGGTGAGCTGCCAGTCGACCTGCACGCTCTCGCTGTCAAAGACGCCCGCCATCCCGGACAGGCCGGAGATTGGTCGGGTGAACAGCTCATTCGTCTCCTGCGTCCAGGATGGACTGTCTTCGTCACCGTCGTAGTGGTGTACCGACCCCACGGCTGCGCCACTGGCGTTATCAGTCCACGAACGGATCCGCTCGCCGGTCACGTCGAGCGTGTAGTCGGTGGTCCGACCGCCCTGGGTGATGGTGTCGACCAGGTCGGTCGAGTGGTATGCGACCGTCACGTTGCCGCCGGCCGAGGTTGCACTGTCGGCCGCCGGTACGGTCGTCGTCCGGCCGAGGGCGTCGTAGACGTACCCGGCGGTGTTCACCCGGTCGGCCGTGTCGTACGTCCAACTCCGCGACCAGGCCGAGGTCGTGGTCTGGCAGGTGCCATCGGCCGCCGGGCCGTACTCGGTGACCGAGGTGCGGTTCGACGAGGCGCTGAACCCGTAGGTGCGGCTAACACACTGGCCGCCGATGGTGTCCCGAATCGAGGTGAGCCGGGCCGCCTGGTCGTACGTGTAGCTCTGCTCCGACAGGGTCGACGATCGTTTCCGCCACTGCCCGTGCGCAGATTCGAACACACTCTCCGTGTAGAGGGTGCAGTCCTCGGCGGCGCAGCCTGGCTTGACGTAGGTCAGGCCGATCTGGGTGCCGGTCTCGTCGGTGTCGGTGGTGACCAATATCCCGTTGGGCCAGGTCTCCGTACGCAGGGTTCCGTCGGCGTCGTAGCTGCCGGTGAAGGTGCCCGCCTGGGTGTCGGTGACGGAGGTGAGCAGGCCACGCCGCTCGGTGTCACCGTCGTAGGTGTGCGTCCGGGTGGCCTTGCCGTCGTTGCTGGTCGCCACCCGGCCGAGCAGGTCGTACGTGGTGGTCGAGGTCACCCCGTCGGC
>NZ_JBFBAO010000446.1:0-5052 GCF_040682255.1 Micromonospora sp. NPDC051296
ACTCCTCGATGTCCGGATGCCACGGCTCCAGGTAGACGCAGGCTGCGCCCTTGCGGCGGCCACCCTGGTTGACCGCGGCGACGCTGGCGTCCAGCCGCCGCCTGGTCCGCCGGCTTCACCAGCTTCGCCGCGATCCGCTCCGGCTTCGGCCAGCGGACGTCCCACGCCGCGCCCACCTTCTCGAACAGCCAGATCACCCGGGCCGAGATGTCGATCTGCCCCCGCAGGACGCCGTGCCGCGCGCTGGTCGGGTCGGCGTGGTGCAGGTTGTGCCAGCTCTCCCCGAAGGACAGCAGCGCCAACGGCCAGAAGTTGGCCGCCCGGTCGCCGTGGCGCATCATGAACGGCCGCTCGCCGTACACGTGACACACCGAGTTGATCGACCAGGTGACGTGGTGCAGCAACGAGATACGGACCAGGCCGGCCCAGAACAGCGCGGTCAGCGCGCCCTGCCAGGACCAGGTCAACAACCCGCCCATCAGCGCCGGGCCGAGCACCGAGACGGCCGCCAGCACGGGGAAGAGCTTGTCCATCCGCCGGATGTCCCGGTCCGTCAGCAGGTCCGGGGCGAAGCGCTCCCGGTTGGACAGCTCGCGGCCGAACAGCCAGCCGACGTGCGCGTGGAACAGCCCCTTGGTCAGGCCGCGCAGGGTGGCGCCGAACCGCCACGGCGAGTGCGGATCCCCCTCCAGGTCGGAGAAGGCATGGTGGCGCCGGTGGTCGGCCACCCACTGGATGACGTCGCCCTGCACGGCGAGCGAGCCGGAGGTGGCCAGGGCGATGCGCAGCCAGCGCTTCGCCTTGAACGAGCCGTGGGTGAAGTAGCGGTGGTAGCCGACCGTGATGCCCAGGCCAGACAGCACGTACCAGAAGGCCGCGATGCCCACGTCGACCCAGCTGAGCCAACCGCCCCAGGCGACCGGCACGGCGGCGACCAGCGCCGCGAACGGGATCACCACGAAACCCCACAGCGCGATCAGGATGCCCCGGGACTGGGTGCCCTGGGTGAGGGGCTTCGGACCGGTCGGATGAGGGTCGAGCAGGGCGGTGGACATGGCACCTCGCAGGGGACGGGTGGAACGCGAATCTACGCCTACGTCACCGTAACTTACGGGGCCGGTAGATCACATCAGACAGCGACGTGAACGAATGTCTGGACTGTCGTACGCTCGCCCTAACCTGCACCACATGACCGATCCCCACGCCGCCGAAGTGCGTCGCCTGCGTTCCGAGGAGCAGCTCTCGGTCCGGGAGATCCGGGCCCGCACCGGTCTCGGCCGCAACCGTGTGTACGAGCTGCTGCGCGGCGTCCCGCCGCCGGAGCGGACCCGGCGTCCGAACGCCAAGGACGACCTGCGCGCCGAGGCGGTGGCGCTCCGGTCGACCGGGCACTCGGTGCCGGAGATCGCGCGGCGGTTGAGGGTGAGCAAGTCGACGGCGCATCTCTGGGTGCGGCACGTTCCGCTCGACCGGGAGGCGGAAGAGGAAGTGGAGCGCCGCCGGGCCCACTCGAAGGCGATGACCGACCCAGGGCTGCTGTCGCTCTTTCTGCGCTTTCTGGAAACCTGCGGGGTCGACCGCAGCGTGCCGACCTACCGGGTGAGCATCCACGAGACCGCCGACCCGGACGCGGCGGCCGAGTGGTGGGCGGGTGAACTGGGGCTTCCGACCCACCGATTCCAGCGGGCCAGCCTGAAGAAGCACAACCCATCCACCCTGCGCCGCAACACCGGCGAGGGTTACCGCGGCTGTCTCGTGATCAACGTGCCCCGTAGCCGCGAGCTCTACTGGCGGATTGAGGGTATGATCGCCGAGCTGTTCCGGTCCGCAGCAGAGCACACAATTGTGGATTGATGTGGCGCGTTGCGGCTTGACATGTCAATGGGGTGTGGGGTAACGGCAACCCGCAGGCCTTTGGAGCCTTGAGCTCCTGGTTCGAATCCAGGCACCCCAGCAGATGCGGATATTCCGCCGATCCTTGTGGCCGTGCCAACTGGGCGGGATTGTCTGGTTAGCATGGCCGCGAGACTGTCCGCGTCCCGACGGGAGCCACGTCGTGTCCGAGCCCCACCCCCGTACCGTCGTCGTGCTTGCCGCCGGGGAGGGCAAGCGGATGAAGTCCGCACTGCCCAAGGTGCTGCATCCGATGCTCGGCCGGACGCTGCTCGGCCACGTGCTCAACGCGGCCGACCCGCTGGCGGCGCAGCGGACGATGGTGGTGGTCGGGCACGGCGCGGACCAGGTCCGGGCGCATCTGGCCGAGGTCGCCCCGGGGGCCACCGCGGTGCTCCAGGCCGAGCAGCTCGGCACCGGGCACGCGGTGCGGATCGCGCTGGAGAGCGCGCCGGAGGCGACCGGCACCGTGGTCGTACTCAACGGCGACGTGCCGCTGCTGCGGCCGGAGACGGTCGCCGCGCTGGTGGCGGCGCACGAGAGCGAGGGCGCGGCGGCGACCGTGCTGGCCGCGGAGGTGCCGGATCCGACCGGTCTCGGCCGCATCGTGCGCGACGCCGCGGGGCGCCTGGAGCAGATCATCGAGCAGCGCGACGCCACCCCCGCCCAGCTCGCGGTCCGGGAGATCAACGCCGGCATCTACGCGTTCGACGCGGTCCGGCTGCGGAACGTGCTCGGCAAGCTTTCCACGGACAACGACCAGGGCGAGGAGTACCTGACCGACGTGTTCGGGCTGCTGGTCTCGGCGGGCGAGCCGGTGGCGGTGCACCTGGCGACCGACCACACCGAGACGCTCGGCTGCAACGACCGGGTGGAGCTGGCGGCGTTGCGGCGGCTGCTCCGGGACCGGGTCAACGAGCGTTGGATGCGGGCCGGGGTGAGCCTGCTCGATCCGGAGACGACGTGGATCGACGTGACCGTGGCGCTGGACCGGGACGCGGTGGTGGACCAGAACACCCAGCTGCGCGGCGGCTCGGTGGTCGGCAGCGGCGCGGTGGTCGGGCCGGACGTGACGCTGGTCGACACGGTGGTCGGCGCCGGCGCGACGGTGCTGCGCAGCCACGCGATCGGTGCCGAGGTCGGCCCGGGTGCCAGCGTCGGACCGTACGCGTATCTGCGGCCGGCCGCGCGGTTGGCGGAGAAGTCGAAGGTCGGCACGTTCGTCGAGGTGAAGAACTCCGAGCTGGGTGCGGGTGCCAAGGTGCCGCACCTGTCGTACGTGGGCGACGCGACGATCGGGGCGCGGGCGAACATCGGCGCCGCGACGATCTTCGTGAACTACGACGGGGTCAACAAGAACCGCACCGTGGTCGGCGAGGCGGCGTTCGTGGGCTGCGACACGAGCCTGATCGCGCCGGTCGAGGTGGGCGCCGGGGCGTACGTGGCGGCAGGCAGCGCGATCAGCAAGGACGTGCCGCCGGGCGCGCTCGGGGTGACCCGGGCGCCGCAGCGCAGTGTCGAGGGTTGGGTGGCGCGCAAGCGGCCCGGTACCGCCTCCGCCGAGGCGGCCGAGCGTGCCCTGCGGGGTGCGCAGGGTGCGCCGACTCCGACGTCGGCCGCAAGCGAAGGTGAGGCAATCCACGGCGCTGCCGAGTCGGTGGGCCGGACGCCCGGGGCGGGAGATACTGCAACCGAATAGTCCCCGGCCGACCACCACCGTGGGCCGGGTACCACCGACCAAAACGGGAGCAGACGGGCCCATGGGCAGCATCGTCGCCGAAAACCGCAAGAGCCTGATGCTCTTCTCCGGACGGGGTTTCCCGGATCTGGCCAAGGAGATCGGCGAGGTGCTCGGCGTCGCGCCGACGCCGGCCGACGCGTACGAGTTCGCCAACGGCGAGATCTTCGTACGGTTCAAGGACTCGGTACGTGGTTCGGACGCCTTCGTGGTGCAGTCCGTCACGCACGGGGTGAACACCTGGGTCATGGAGACCCTGATCATGATTGACGCGCTGAAGCGCGGTTCGGCCAAGCGGATCACGGTCGTCCTGCCGTTCTATCCGTACGCCCGGCAGGACAAGAAGCACCGCGGCCGGGAGCCGATCTCGG
The DNA here is from genome assembly GCF_040682255.1 of Micromonospora sp. NPDC051296. Lineage (NCBI taxonomy): Bacteria > Bacillati > Actinomycetota > Actinomycetes > Micromonosporales > Micromonosporaceae > Micromonospora > Micromonospora sp. NPDC051296. Next base: position 4,003 of record NZ_JBFBAO010000446.1, read on the forward strand.
CGCGGCTGGTCGCCGACCTGTTGAAGACGGCGGGGGCGAACCGGATCCTCACCGTGGATCTGCACACCGCGCAGATCCAGGGCTTCTTCGACGGCCCAGTGGATCACCTCTTCGCGATGGACATCCTGGCCGAGTACGTGGAGCACAAGTACGCGGGCCGGCCGATGACCGTGGTCGCGCCGGACTCGGGGCGGGTACGGGTGGCCGAGCGGTGGACTGACCGGCTGGGCGGTTGCCCGCTGGCGTTCATCCACAAGACGCGGGATCCGTTGAAGCCGAACCAGGTGGTGGCGAACCGGGTGGTCGGCGAGGTCGAGGGTCGGGTCTGCCTGGTCGTCGACGACATGATCGACACGGGTGGCACGATCTGCAAGGCGGCGGACATCCTGAAGGAGTCGGGCGCGGCGGACGTGATCGTGGCGTCCACCCACGCGCTGCTCTCCGACCCGGCCACCGAGCGGTTGAAGAACAGCCCGATCAGCGAGGTGGTGGTGACCAACACGCTCCCGCTGCCGCCGGAGAAGCAGCTCGACAAGCTCACCGTGCTGTCCATCGCGCCGCTGCTGGCCCGGGCCATCCGTGAGGTGTTCGACGACGGCTCGGTGACCACCCTTTTCGGTGGGCTGAGCTGACCCCCGCGCGGGTCTGAGCGCTACGGCGTCGGATGGGCCGGCCGCTCCGGCGCGGCCCATCCGCGGTCCGCGCCGGCCCGGCCGTCCGGCCGGGCCGCGCGCCGGCGTGCCCGGCTGTTCCGGGGACTGCCGGATGCCCGCGAAATTGCTCGGGTAGACTGGTGCGGTTGCCACGGCGAGGGTGCCCTGCGGGCCGCTGAGAAGCGCCGCACGGAGGCACCGTGATCGACGCGGTGCTCCGGGCAGTCTTCTGACGCATGAGCCCCTGCGAGCCCCCCGCCCAGCACCGCCAGACGACAAGCTGCCGCAGCGAAGCATCAGGAGTTTCCCCGTGTCCGAGGTAAAGATCAGCGCCGAGCCCCGCACCGAGTTCGGCAAGGGTGGTGCCCGTCGTACCCGCCGGGCCGGCAAGGTGCCC
>NZ_JBFBAO010000447.1:0-4991 GCF_040682255.1 Micromonospora sp. NPDC051296
GCGGGTGGGGCCGGCGTCGCGGTGCCGGCGGGCCAGCCAGATGAGGATGGCGGCGCCGAGCAGGGTGGTCACCACGCCGGTGGGGATGTCGACGCCGGCCTGGGCGCCCATGACGGCCCGCAGCAGCACGTCGGAGCCGAGGACGATGACCACCCCGGCGATGCCGGACAGCGGCAGCAGGACCCGGTGTCGGTGCACCCCGGGTACGAGGGGGGCGAGCAGCCGGACGATCACCGGCGCGCAGAGGCCCACGAAGCCGACCGGGCCGGTGAGGGTGACCGCCGCGGCGGACAGCAGCACGGCGAGCACCGTGACGAGCAGTCGGGTACGCCGCACGTCGAGGCCGAGCACGGTGGCGGTGTCGTCGCCGAGGGCGAGGATGTCGAGGCGGTGCCCGAGCAGCATGAGCGCCCCGACGGCCGCACCGATCACCGGCGCGAGCTGGGTGAACGCGGTCAGGTCGCTCTGCACCAGCGAGCCGTTGCCCCAGGCGAACAGGCCGATGGTGGCCTGCTCGAAGAGCAGGAGCAGCAGGGTGGTCACCGAGCCGAGCGCCAGTGCGGTGGCCGAGCCGGCGAGGATCAGCCGGGTGGTGCCGGCCTGCCCGCCGGCCGACATCGCCATCACCAGGCCGGCCGCGGCGAGTCCGCCGCAGAAGGCGAGGCCACCGGCGGGCAGCGCGGGCAGGGTGATGCCGAACGCGGCGACCGACACGATGGCCAGGTGGGCGCCGGCGTTGACGGCGAGGGTGTCCGGCGAGGCGAGCGGGTTGCGGGCGATCGACTGCAGGGCGGCGCCGGCGAAGCCGAGGGCGACGCCGATGGCCAGCCCGGCGAGCAGCCGGGGCAGCCGGGAGGCGATCAGCACCCGGGCGGTCTCATCGTCGCCACCGGTGAGCAGGCGCAGCAGGTCGAGCGCGCCGACCGAGGAGGTGCCCTGGGTGAGGTGCACCGCCGCGACCACCAGCAGCAGCGCGGTGGCCCCGATGAAGGCCCCGGCGACGCGGGGGGCCGAGAGGCGCCCGGCCGGAGCCGGCCGGACGGCCGGCTCCGGGCGCGGGGGCGCGGTCAGCGCGGTCACACCGCGTAGGTGTTGACGAGCTGGTCGATGTACTGCTTGCCGGAGAGCGGCCCGCCGAAGGTCCAGATGCCGTCGGGCATCCGGTGCAGGTTGCCCTGCTTGACGAAGGGCAACGACTTCCAGATGGCGTTGCCGGCGAGGCCATCGGCGAAGACGTCGGCGCCGTCCGAGGCGTTATAGAAGAAGTGCAGGTCCGGGCTGGAGAGGACGGTCAACCCCTCGACGTCGGTCTGGCCCAGGCCCCACGCCTCGTCGGTCTTGCCGGTCCAGGCGTTGGTGAGGCCGAGCTGGATGCCGATCTGGGAGACCAGCGCCCCCTGGCCGAACATCCGGACGCTGACCGTGCTGCCTTCCTTCCAGCCGTCGGCGATGGCGAACGGCTTGCCAGCCGCACCGGCGTCGGCGATCTTCTTCTTCCCGTCAGCGATGGCGGCGTCGAAGTCGGCGAGCAGCTGCTCCGCCTCGGTGGTCCGGCCGACCGCCTTGGCGATCATGTTCAGGTCCGCGCGCATCCGGCCGAGGTTGTCCGAGGCGTCGCTGCCCTTGGTGACGATGACCGGGACGAACTGCTCAAGCTGAGTCACCAGGTTGGCGCCACGGTCGTCCTCCATCACCACGAGGTCGGGCTGCAGCGCGACGATCGAGTCGACGCTCGGCTCGCCCCGGGTGCCGACGTCCTTGACGCCCGGGTCGAGCTTGGCGGCGCTGACCCAGGTGGCGTAGCCCTTGGTGTCGGCGACGCCGACCGGCATGACGCCGAGGCCGACGAGCATCTCGACCTCGCCCCACTCCAGGGCGACGACCTTGGTGGCGGGGTTGTCGAGCTTGATCTCCTTGCCGCGGCTGTCGGTGACGGTGACCGGTCCGCCGGCGGCGGAGGCCGCGGGCTCGGTGGGGTTCTCGGTGGTGCCGCAGGCGGCCAGCAGCAGCGCGGTGACGGCGGCGACCAGGGCGGTGACACGGGTACGGGGCATGACGTTCTTTCTCTGGTGCGGTTGCTGACTGGTCTGGTTCAGACCGGGATACGGGTCAGGTGCCGGCCCACGGGGCGGGTGGTCACCAGTCCGGTGAGCGGATCGGCGGTGACCTCGATGGCGATCCCGTAGGTCTCGGTCAGGTCCTGCTCGGTGAGGACCTCGGCCGGGGTGCCGGTGGCGCGGATCCGGCCGCCGTGCAGCAGGACCACCTCGTCGGCCACCGCGGCGGCCTGGTTGAGGTCGTGCAGCACGACGCCGACCGCGACGCCGTGGTCGTCGGCGAGGTCACGCATCAGGTCGAGGATCTCGACCTGGTAGCGCAGGTCGAGGAAGGTGGTGGGTTCGTCGAGCAGCAGCACCGGGGTGTCCTGGGCCAGGCAGGTCGCCAACCAGACCCGTTGCAGCTCGCCGCCGGAGAGCTCGTCCACCGGCCGGTCGGCCATCGCGGTGACCCCGGTGACGTCCATCGCGCGAGCGACGGCGGTGGGCCCGTCGGGGTCGTCGGCGCGCCAGCGGCCCCGGTAGGGGTGGCGGCCGTAGCCGACCACGTCGCGGACGGTGACCCCGCTGGGCACCGGCCGGCTCTGGGCGAGCAGGGTGACCCGGCGGGCGAACTCCTTGGCCGGCAGGCCGGCCGCGGTGGTGCCGTCGGCGAAGTGCACCGTGCCGCTGGCGATCGGGTGCAGCCGGGCGAGAGCCCGCAGCAGGGTGGACTTGCCGCTGCCGTTCGGCCCGACGAGGGCGGTCACGGCGCCGGGTCGCAGGGTGATCGTGGCACCGTGCACCACCGTCGTGCCGTGGTAGCCCAAGCGGAGGTCCACCCCGCGAAGGCTCTGCTCGGCGTCACCCGACGCCAGTCCGCTCGACATGAGGTTAGGTTAACCTAACCTAACTTGCTGTCAAGGCGGGGGGCGGTCGCCGTCCACCGTCCGGGTGACGGCAAACGTCCCAGGTGGACATAGCCCTATGCGTCTTCCCGGAGCGCCGCAGGTCACCCCGGGTGGACACGCCCGTACCGGCCGGATGCCACGACTGCGCGCCGACGCCGCGCCGGCACCGCCAGGTGGGCGGCGCGAAACGGTACCGGGGTGGGACGACAGACCCACCGGAGCAGCGGTAGCGTTGCGCGTCATCGCCGCCGGGCCGCCGGTAGGGCGCTCGCGATTCGTACGGAGGATGGGGCATGTCCATCGGCGAGGAGCCGTTCGCAGACCTGGCCTCGCGGCCGAACTTCGAAGTCGCCCTGCGCGGGTTCGACAAAAAGCAGGTCGAACGCTACGTCGAGCAGATGGACGGCCGAGTCGCCGCGGTCTCGGCCGAGCGCGACCGAGCCCTCAAGCATGCGCGGGACCTCACCGGCAAGCTCCAGGCGTTCCAGGGCGAGGTGGCCGAGCTGCGACAGCGGCCCGCGCAGATGGACAAGGCGTCCTTCCGGGACCTGGGCCCGATGGTCGACCAGATCCTGGACCTCGCCGAGAAGCAGGCCGGGGCGATCGTCGAGACCGCCACGCAGCGGGCCGGCAAACTCCAGGCGGAGGCGGAGAAGACGCTCGCCAACGCGCGAGAGCGGACCGTCAAGTCGCTGGCGGACCTCGAGGAGGAGTTGGCCGGCCGACGGGCCGAGCACGAGCAGCGGTACGAGGAACTGCGTACGGCGGCCGACGCCGAGCTGACCGAGACCCGCGAGCGGGCCGACAAGCTGCGCGCCGACGGTGAGGCCGCGCACGAGCGCGCCCAGCAGGAGGCGAAGAAGATCGGCGAGCAGTGCCGCCAGCAGGTCGAGCAGGCGCGGTCGGCGGCCGAGGCGCTGACCACCTCCGCCCGTACCCAGATCCATCAGGAGATCCAGGCGGCCCGGTCGAAGAGCCAGCAGGAGTTGGCCCAGTGGCGGACCACCGTCGAGGAGGAGCTGGCGGAGCGGCGCGCCACCGCCGAGGAGGACCTGACCGAACAACGGGCGGCGGTCGAGCGCGAACTTGCCGCCCAGCGGACTTCTGCGGAGCAGCGGGTCAGCTCGATGATCGCGGACGCGCAGCAGTACTCCGCGGAGATCCGCAAGCGCGCCGACGAGCAGGCGGCCGAGGTCCGCAAGCAGAGCGACGAGCAGGCCGCGGCCGCCGAGGAGCAGCTCCACGCCGTACAACTGGAGGTCGGCCAGCAGCAGGACGCACTGGCCCAGGTGCGGGAGGAGCTGGACGGCGCCCGGCAGCAGTTCGACGAGACCCGCCGGGACAAGGACGCCACCGACGCCGAGCTGGCCGGGCTGCGGCAGCAGCTCGAGGAGACCAGCCGGGACCTCACGGCGGAGGGCCGGCGGCTGGACGAGGTGCGCCGGGCCGTCGAGGCCGCCGAGCGGCACGCCAAGGAGACCCGGGCGCGGGTGCAGCGGGAGGCCAAGCGGGTCGCCGACCTGGCGGCCGCGGCCGTGATGGCCGCCGCGGCCGGCGGCGGTGAGACCGCCGAGTACCCGATGGTGGCCGCCCGCTCCGTGAACATCCCGGCGCCCCGGGCCGGCGGGGAGCTGGGCGTGGCACCCATCGGCCGGCCGCAGGCCGGCGAGGACGTCGCCGGCCGCACGGACGCCGCCCCGGTGGGCGCCGACCGCGCCGGGCCGGCCACCGACCAGATGGCGGCCGAGGACACGGACCCGGCCACCCACGATCCGGACGGCACCGAGGATGGCCGCGCCCGCCAGCCGCGGCCCGAGCCCACCGCGGGCCCGCCACACGACCCGGTGGCCCGCGCGGCGGCGGCCGTGGCGGCCGGCGGGCCGGGCGGCATCGACTGGTTCGCCGGCCCCTCGCCGACAGGTCAGGACGAGGCCGACCGCCCGGCGGCCGAGACGACCGACACCGACCGCGCGCCCGAGCCCGCGCCGCGCGGGCGACGGTGGCGGCCAGCCGGCCGGCCGCCCGGGCGCTGTGCACCGGTGAG
>NZ_JBFBAO010000448.1:0-4978 GCF_040682255.1 Micromonospora sp. NPDC051296
GCAAATAGTGCCGATAGCCACGAGTCGTCGGCTCTGCTGGCCTGGCAGACGGCGGGCCGAATGCCGCCAATCCCATGCAGACAAGATCAAAACGCTCAGTGAGAGCCCCATTACGCACCGTAGGCGGCCCGGCGGCGGCACCTTCATTCAAATTGGCTGGTTCGACGGAAATTGAACAGGGATTGAAGGCGCAATGCCGGACATCCACTATCGGGATGCCGACATCTGGCGCACTCGTTGTGGCGTATCGCATCGGCATTAATCGGGTGAACCGCTTCCTCATAGAGCCATTCGAGCCCACCGCGGTTGGGTGGATGGCCCGGCGAATACCGCAATCTTCAGAAAAGCATAAAAACGCCCTCAGTTTGGAAGGTTGACAGTAGATGATGCTGTCGGGAAACTGGTTCCTCACCTTGGTCGGGTGCTAAGACCCCTCAATGTGTTAGGAGTGCTAGTGAAGGCGAAATGTCGAGTCATGCTTCAAGATCTGGATCGTTTGTGGGGAGAGATGCGGGGAAGGCGCACAGTGACGGTCTGGTTCCTGGCCGCGGTTTTGACATTGGCGGGGGGGTTGTCAGCGGCATCGCCAGCTCACGCAACCGCGTCGGATCGTCCGGACCTGACCACTGACCCAGCTCTGTCATACGTAGGCGACGCCACGACGGATCCACGTTTCACCGACGACGCAGACGAAGACCGCCAGAGCAGCTCATTCGTCATCACCGGTACGTTGGTCGAGGATGACGGGTCACCGGTGGCAAACCAGACTCTTTCGGTTAGCCTGGACCCGGGTCCGGCTATGTTACTTGCGGCTGAGGACGATGATGAGGGCGCCGAGGGTCTGCTACTCAGTGGCACAACGACCAACTCTGAAGGCGAATTCAGCCTGCCAGTACCCGCCATGAAGGACATCGACCAGTACGTAGACGAGGAAGGCCTCGCCACGTTACTCTTCATGAGCGCAGAGGACGGCCGCGACCTCTTGTATCGGCAATATGTCCGCCTTCCAGAGGCGGCCGGCCAGCGCGCACGCTCACTGCAGGACGACGAGGAATCCCTGCCGGAGGACGAAGTTGTCTCCGCTGATCTAAGCGGTGAACTGACTGGTATGACCTTGGCCGTGTCCGGCGCCGCTGATGGCATAAGTGCTGCAGCTGTGGACTACGGAGCTGAATGCCGACGAGTGTGGGGCAGCACTCCTTGGGGCAATTATCAGTGGAAGCGGCAGGGTAGCGCAATTCGGAAGTGGGTCCCTGTCCAGCGCGCCCAGACCGGAAACAAGACCCACATGACGTACGAGTGGTCTAACACGAAGGAGACCTACGTCCAGACGTCTATCGACTACACATACAAGTCTGCGAAAGTAACGGGAGGATACTCGAAGTCTGTCGTCAGCAGCTCCGGCGTCAACTTCAGTGTCGGGCACAGCATCGTTCGCGACCTCGAAGTTGAGTACGATTTCTACGCGTATCAGCTTCACTGTTCAATGTCGGGTGATGCAACGAAGACGCGCGGCACCGGCGTGCTCGAATACCGCCCCTATCAGTTCAAGGGATTCAATCGGGTAAGCACGTACCGCAGCTATTACACCTGCCCGGACTCAAGCTATCGGGGACTTCTGAGCAATACGCTCTGGGTGTCGCGATCCAACACGACCACCTTTTCCGGCGGCGTTAGCCTTAACGGAATTGGAGTGAACGCGAAGCAAACCAACACAACTGGACACAAGAAGAGCTACGTTCCGAAGAAGCAGTCGGCATATGTGTGTGGACAAAACGCGAACCCCACGCAGACCGAAAAGGTGAGCGAGGTCAATTAGTGGAGCCGAGGGGCTGAACTCGGCCGGCGGCAGGGGTCACTTGACCCTGCCGCCGGCCGGTAGGATGTCAATCCGTTGTGATGGAAGGTAAAGAATGACCGATGTGAAGGCAGTGGCAGGAGATGGGCACCAAACCCCCCGGAAGTGGTATGCACGTTGGAGGGTTGCTGCGGCAGTCGCGGCCGTAGCCGTGCTCGCCGCCGCCGCTACGTTGGTAGTCCTTCACAGCAGGATGCCGAAGCCTGCCGGCAACGAACTCGCAGAGGCCGAACCCTATGGCTGGCATGCAGCGAAGGATGTCGGAACCGTCTTCACTGACGGCCTCAACCTGGTCACAGTAAGCGATGGGGCGAGGGGTGCGCTTCGACTTGTCTCAGCGAAACCGCTAATGGACGGCGGCGGTACCCTGCGAGTTCTGGGTGTCTTGGCACGGGTCAATCCAGACATGCTGCCCCCCGGACACACGACGGGTTGGTTCCAAGACTCGCCTGGGTTCCCGCCTTCAAGGCACGATGATGCCGGCGGAGTTGACGTCAAAAGCCTCGTCGTGAGGCCACCAGCGACCGGGGAGGACCGCTGGATCGAGATACAAATCGGCTACGAGGTGATCGCTGAGGGCAGGTCGGCGCGGCGCGGCGTGGAGCTAATCTATGAATACGAGGGGGAAACGAAGCGGGCCTTTATCCCCAGCTATCTTGCGATATGCGCACCGGCGACAGCTTCCTGCGAACCCGAATACGACGACTGAGAAGTAACGTCTGAGAGGGTGAGCCTTTTTCATCGTGACGGTGCAGGTCACGGCAGGTGGAACCCTGGCGCGCCAGTGCCACGGCGCCCGCCGTGTCGGCTGCGAAAATCGCTGTTCGGTTGTCGGAGCACACTGGTAGAAAGCCGGAGTGCAAAGGATTTTGACGTTCTCTGATCATCTGCGGCTCATTGACGAACGGTCGACCGCCTTCCGCGCTGCGGTCGCCGCAGCGCCCAGCCTTGACGTGCCGGTTCTGACCAGCGATCCGCATGCCTCTCCCGGGCGGACGCTGTTCGAGCTCGTGCAACACGTGGGCATGGCCCGCCGCAAATCAGCCGCCGTCGTCGCCGCAGGGCCTGCAGACGCGCCCCCAGAAAAGTCGGCTTGGGACGACGGCATGGGTGCGCCTCGGGAACGCGAGGCACTGCTGGCCTGGTGGACCGAGTCCATCGAGCAACTGACGAGCACGCTGCGCGAGGCCGGCCCGGACCGCGGTTGTTGGACGTGGTGGGACGACTCGCCGTCACCACAAACCTCCGGCGCATGGGCGCGACGCCAGGTCCCCGAGATCGCGGTGTACACGTACGACGCCCAGCTCACCGTGGGTGCCCCGCAGCCGCTACCAGACGAGGTCGCCCTCGACGGTTTCGACGACTGCCAGTTCACCCTCTGCGCAACGACGGTCGCCTGGCCACACCAGCCCGCCGTCGTCGATTACCACGCCACCGAGGGCCGCTCCTGGCGCCTCCGGCTGTCGGACGACGGGGCACGGGTCACCCGCCTCGGCGAGCCCGCTGCCGGCGAGGCCCCGGACACGGCCGACGCCTCCGCCCAGGGCACGGCCAGTGACCTCGTCCTGATGTTCTACGGCCGCATACCGCTGGATTCCCTGAAGCTCGAAGGCGACCGTCGCATCTTCGATCAGCTCATCGCCTGGGACCCGTCCCTGTAACAACGATCCCATTTATCCTGCGTAGGCCGGTTCTCGATGTGGTGCAGAACAGGATCGCCTGCAGGATCGCGGCCGGGCGGTGTCGGCGAGGGACTGAGCCCTTTCATCCTGAGTAGCGGCTGGTCTCGACGCGGTGCAGGACGAGGATGGCCTGCACGATCGCGGTCGCGCGGCGGGGACAGCATCGCAGCTTGGTCAGGAGTTTCCAGGTCTTGAGCGTGGCGATGGCGCGCTCGCCGCGGGCGCGGACACGGGCATGTGTGCGGTTGACGGCCTTCTGCCGGCGGGACAGCTTCGGCCGGTAGCGGTGGCGCTTAAACGGCGTGCGCACACTCCCGCCGGCTCCTTGGTAGCCCTTGTCCGCGGACGTCATCACGTCGGCGCTGCTCAGCGCGTCGATGATGCCGTGTACGCGGGCGGCGCTCAGGTCATGAATGGCACCGGGCAGCGCAGCCGATGCCCAGACCAGGCGACCCGCAGCGTCCGCGATGACCTGCACGTTCACGCCGTGCCGCTTGTGCTTTCCCGAGTAGTAGGACCTCTGGTCGGCGACCCGGTCGATCGGGATCAGCGTGCCGTCGAGGATCGCGTATGCCAGCTTGCGGATGCGGTCCATCGCGGTAGCGAGATCGTCGGCCGCTGCGGCGAGCAGGTCGACAGCTTCGCGGACGTAGCGCCAGGCGGTGGTGACGCCAATGCCGAACCCGGCTGCGAGGCGCGTGTAGGTGTCGCCGTTGCGCAGGTGGGCGAGGGTGAGCAGGGCTTGCCGACCGGGGTCCAGACGCCGCCACCGGGATCGACGCTGCCGACGGTGGCCGCGGATGCACTCGGCGAGGTGGCTCAGGGTTCGACTGGACAGCGGAATCGTGGCGGGGTAAGACAGCACGGCGAGGCTCCCGGTCGGGGCATCGGATCTTGGTCGACTGCTGTCTTACCTGGAGCCTCGCCCTCATCGATCTCCGGGTTACCTACACCCGCCGTGACCAGCACGATCACGATGAAAAGGGCTCAATGAAGGGCAGCTCCGGTGGGAGCTGCGGCGCAGGTCGACCGTGAGGACATGTGGCACCGCCGCTGGCCTCAATGAAGGGCAGCTCCGGTGGGAGCTGCGGCCTGGCGGCGTCGGCGGCCGAGTTGGGCACGCCGCCTCAATGAAGGGCAGCTCCGGTGGGAGCTGCGGCGACCACGGCGGGTGCCGTGCCGCGTAGCAGGTCCAGCGGGCCTCAATGAAGGGCAGCTCCGGTGGGAGCTGCGGCTGCGTGCGAACCTCTCGGCCTGGTCGGCGGCGGCCGCGCCTCAATGAAGGGCAGCTCCGGTGGGAGCTGCGGCCGTTGCACCGACCGCAGCGCGAAGATCATCGACTTCTGCCTCAATGAAGGGCAGCTCCGGTGGGAGCTGCGGCCGTCGTCGAGAACGTCGTCGACATCGCCACCCAGCCCACGCCGCAGTGGAGGGCAGC
>NZ_JBFBAO010000449.1:0-4974 GCF_040682255.1 Micromonospora sp. NPDC051296
GCTACGGCGTGGCGCTGGTCAACGACGGCACGTACGGCCACGACGTGACCCGCCAACCACCCGGTGACGTGTTGGGGGCGCAGCCGACCACGGTACGGCTCTCCCTGCTGCGCGGTCCCCGCTACCCAGACCCGAACACCGACCAGGGCTCGCACCGATTCGGGTACGCGCTGGTCTGCGGCGCAGAGATCGCCGACGCGGTACGCGAGGGCTACCGGGCGAACCTGCCGATCCGCCAGCACCTGGGCGCGCGACCGGTCGCTCCGCTGATCGAGGTGACCAACCCCGCCGTCGTGGTGGAGGCCGTGAAGCTGGCCGACGACCGATCCGGCGACGTGATCATCCGGCTCTACGAGGCGCTCGGCGGCCGCGCCCACACCCGGCTCACCGCGTCGTTCGATCTCGCCGAGGTGCGGGTCTGTGACCTGCTCGAACGGGACAACACCGAGATCGGCGCGCTTGCCCCGGTCTCGGTCGAGGGCAACGTGGTGGATCTCACCCTGGGACCGTTCCAGGTCGTCACCCTCCGGCTTCCCCCGGCGCAGCACTGATCCCGACCCCGGCAGTGACCCGGTCAGCGCCCAGGAACCTGCACCCTCCGCTGTTACCGGTCCGCTTGAGCGCTCCGCCGATGATCGCGCGATACCTGAGTCAGGTGGCTCTCTGCACGGCCTTGCCGGTCATGGTCTTCGCAAACGCGCGGCTCCCGCCCAGGTCAGACACGGGTTCCACGACGATCACGAGGTCGCCGACCCTGGCAACCCCCACCCACCAACCGGGGTAGCTCGGCTTGGCGGCGGTGCCGGTTCCTACGTAGACGAGCAGGCTCTCGTCACCGGTGAAGTCGCGCTCGGCGACCTGCGCGCGCCACGTCGCGTCCCCGGTCTGGTCCGGCGAGGTGAATGTGGCGCACCGGGCGACCCTGTCCCGCACCTCGGCCAGAAACGCCTCGGCGCCGCCGGCCCGGTAGCGGGTGACGGACTCGAAGCCATACACCTCTGGGCCGCCGGCGAACTGCCGGAACCGGCCGGCAACCCGGTCCGCGTCGGCGCGGTACGGCTCGTCGCCGAAGCACAGGTCCGGCTGGGGCTCGGGCAGCTTGCCCCGCTCCCACGCCGGGTAGCCGGCGTGGTCGCCGACCATCGCGTGGCACTTGCCCCAGTCGCCCGCGCGCAGCATTACCGAGGCGGGCAGAGCTTGACCGGCGGGCGCCGGTCCGTCGTACGGGTAGACCAAAACGTCCTCACAGCCGGCCGGCATCGGCAGCGGCGAGCCGGCGGGATAGGGCTCCTCGGACGCCGGTGCCGCCGTGGGCGACGGCCACGGGGTCACGGTCTGGCCGGGCTGCGGGGCCGGCGCAACCGGGCCGGCGAGGAGCTGCCGGGCACCGATCGACACGCCGCCGGCCAACACCGCGATCGCGACCAGGCTAGCGATCGCGCGCCGGCGGGTGCGCTGGTTGCCGCGCTCGCGCAGGCCATCCGGCGCGGGCAGGCCCACCCGGCTGGCGTCTGCCTGCAGTGCGGAGAACATTCGGTCGAGGTCAGGCGACATCGTTCGCCTCCGGCGTCAGATCATCGAGTACGGCGGCGAGCCCAGCCCGCCCGCGGGACAGCCACGACTTGACCGTCCCGGGGGACGATCCCGTCTCGACGGCGATCTCGGCCACCGACATGTCACACAGGTAGTGCAGCACGATCGCCCGGCGCTGGGCGGTGGGCAACCGCCGCAGCGCGCCGACAAGCAGCACGGTGTCTTCGCTGGGCGCGGGGGCGTCGCCGGGTGGACCGGCGCGGGGCAGGATCAGCCGCCAGTTGCGCAGGCGCCGCCAGTTGTCGGTGGCGAGCCGGGTCAGCACCAGCCGCACCCACGCCTCGGTGTGGTCGTACCCGGCCAGCCGGCGCCACCGCTGCCAGGCCCGGAGGTACGCCTCTTGCACCAGGTCCTGCGCTTCGGACAGGTCACCGGTCAGGGCGTACCCGTAGCGCAGCATCCGGGCTGAAGTCGCCCGGTAGAACTCGTCGAAGCCGTCCGCGTCGCGCATCTGCCCTCCCGCCTGTACTTCAGACACGGCCGGCGGTGCGGGATGGTTGCACCTAGGTCGCGCTGCCCAAACCGGTTCGCCATCGCTCTCCGCGACTTGACGGCAAGCTTGGCGAAGACAGCGCGACAGGTGTGACACCACGATCCAGTGGCTGAGGAACAGCCGAGACGCAATCTCCTGGTTGATGTGGCCGCCACCATCAGGGTGCCATCTCCCGCTCCCTGGCGAACAGTACGGCGACCGCCCGTTACTGGCGGGTCGGCCGGGTCTCCCGCTGGGTAGACCGCCACGACCGACGGCAGCCAGGTGGCACCGCCCGCCTCGCACCCGCCGTGAGCGCGTGTGTGTGCATCGACGGACGACTGACGTAGCGGGCAGAGCCGCCCCGCCTCGAGCGGGGCGGCGCTAACCTCAGCGTGCGTGGCGGAGCGCCCATTCGAGCGCCTTGTCCGCGACTTGCTGCCAGCCCGGCTCCGCGCACGTCCAGTGCGACCGGTCTGGGAACTCGTGGTACTCGGTGATCGTGTCCGGCGCCTTATAGTGCTCGGCATTGGACCGGTTGACCGACGGGGGCATGATGTGGTCCGCTCCGCCGGCGATGAACAGTAGGGGCGCCCGCTCGTTGTTCTTGAAGTTGACCCAGGTCTCCTGCTTGCCGGGCTTGAAGTTGGCGATCAGCCCGTAGGCCCACACCCAGCTGCCCGGTGCCGGGATCGCGTACCTGTCGTACGCCGCACGCGACTCTTCCTCCGACAGTGTGTTGGCGAACGCGTAGTGCCATTGTTCGGCCGTGAATCCGGCCGCCCGGTGCCGCTTAGCCGGGTTGTTCAGGATCGGGAACAGCGACTTGATCTGCGACGGCGGGGCGACCCGGATGCCCTCCGGCGGTGCCGAGTCGATCACCACGCCGGCCGCGCCGTGCCCGCGGTCGAGCAGCAGCTGGGTGAGCGTGCCGCCGAAGGAGTGACCGATCAGGATCGGCTTCTCCGGCAGCGCGGTGATCACCTTCTCAAGGTGGGCGACCGTCTCCGGGACGGTCAGGCGCGCGACCGGAGTCGGGTCGGCCCGCAGCGCCTCGACTTCGACCTCGAAACCGGGGTAGGCGGGTGCGATGACCCTGTGCCCTTTGGCCTCGTAGTACGGAATCCACTGCTCCCAGCTGCGCGGGGTCACCCACAGCCCGTGGATCAGGACGATCGTGCTCATGCGCCGAACTCCTTCAGGAACGTGAGCAGGTCATTGCCGAGCTGCTCCTTGTGGGTGTCGGTGATGCCGTGCGGCGCGCCCGGGTAGACGATCAGCTGCGCGCCCTTGACCAGCGTTGCCGACGCCTTGCCGCCCACCTCGAACGGCACCACCTGGTCGTCGTCACCGTGAATGATCAACGTCGGCACGTCGAACCTGGCCAGGTCGTCGCGGAAGTCGGTGGCCGAGAACGCCGCAATCGACTCGTAGGCGTTGCGGTGCCCGGCCGCCATCGACTGCAGCCAGAACGCCCGCCGGATACCCTCCGAGATCTTCACACCGGCCCGGTTGTTGCCGAAGAACGGCCCGTCCGCCAGATCTCGGTAAAGCTGGGACCGGTCCGCCACCGAGCCGGCTCGGAGCCCGTCGAACACCTCGATCGGCACACCGTCCGGGTTGTCGTCGCGGCGCACCATCAGCGGCGGCACCGCCGAGACGAGGACCGCCTGCGCTACCCGCGAGGTTCCGTGCCGCCCGATGTACCGGGTGATCTCCCCACCTCCGGTGGAGAACCCGACAAGCGTCACGTCACTGAGATCAAGATGGTCGATGAGGGCGGCCAGATCGTCGGCGTACGTGTCCATCTCGTTGCCGTGCCATGTCTGCGTGGACCGGCCGTGACCGCGCCGGTCGTGCGCGATCACCCGGTAGCCGTTGTCGGCCAGGAACAGCTGCTGCGCCTCCCAGCTGTCCGAGTTCAGCGGCCACCCGTGGCTGAGCACGACCGGGCGGCCGGCGCCCCAGTCCTTGTAGTAGATCTGCGTTCCGTCGGAGGTGGTCACGAAGCTCATCGGGCAGCCTTTCGGATCAGGTCGGCAGTGGCACGGGACTGCGAGATCATGGCGACGTGCGACGCCTTCACTTCGACCGTGTGGGCTCGGGCCCGCGCCGCCATGAAGCGTTGCGCGGCGGCCGGAATCAGTTTGTCCTCGCGGGCGACCAGGTAGTACGACGGAATGCCGCGCCAGGCCGGTTCACCGGATGCCGCCTGCAGGGTGGAGACGTCACCGGGGCGCTGCGTGGACCACAGCAGTTCAGCGGCCGAAGGCGACAGGTCGCCGGCGAAGACGCGCCGGAAGTCCGCCCGCTTGACGTACCCGTCGACGCCTCCGTCCCACGGGCGGAAGTCGAGCTGCGCCTCGTGCAGTTCGGTGCCCGGGAACTGGTTCTGCAGACCGTAGACAGTGTCGCCGGCGTCGGGCGCGAACGCGGCGATGTAGACGAGCGCCTTCACGTTCGGGTTCCCGGTCGCCGCATTGCTGATCACCACGCCGCCGTAGGAGTGTCCGGCCAACACGATCGGGCCGGTCAGCGTGGCGAGGAAGTCCGCAAGGTAGGCAGAGTCGGAAGCGACGCCACGCAACGGATTCGGCGGCGCGATCACGGTGTAACCGTCGCCGCTGAGCCGTTTGATCACATCGGCCCAGCCGGTGGCGTCGGCGAAGGCGCCGTGGACCAGCACGATCGTGGGCTTCGGCTTCCTGCCACTGGCGGCGACGGACGACCCGGTGGTGGCGACCACGGCCGCCGCAGCCGCCGTGCCAGCGAGAACGGTACGGCGGGAAATAGAAGGTGACATGGCCTGAACCTATGAGCCACCGATGACCGCTCGCGTGCGTAGAACTACGTAATCCCCAGCACCCGGGCCAACTCCACCCGCGAACGGATGCCGAGCTTCGGATAGA
>NZ_JBFBAO010000450.1:0-4971 GCF_040682255.1 Micromonospora sp. NPDC051296
CGCTTCGTGACCATGGTGCGGGAGCTGGTCCAGGAGCGGATCGACCCGGCCGGGGCGAGCCTGCGCCGCCGGCTCGGCGAGCTGCCGATGTGGGACACCTGCCCCACGGTCTGCTGCGTCCCGCCCCGCCGTCCGTCCTGACCGCCCCGCCGTCCGTCCTGACCGCCCCGCCGTCCGTACTGACTGTGCTGGCGATCCCCGACACCCCAGGGAATGACGATCATGCATGACCGCAAGCCCGTCGAAAGCTGGCTGACCGACATGGACGGCGTGCTGGTGCACGAGGGCCAGCCCGTCCCGGGCGCACCGGAGTTCGTCAACCGGCTGCGCACCTCCGGCAAACCGTTCCTGGTGCTGACCAACAACTCGATCTACACGCCGCGCGACCTACAGGCCCGGCTCGCCCGGATGGGCCTGGACGTGCCGGAGCAGGCGATCTGGTCGTCCGCCCTGGCCACTGCCCAGTTCCTGGCCGACCAGCGGCCGGGCGGCACGGCGTACGTGATCGGGGAGGCCGGGCTGACCACGGCCCTGCACGCGGTGGGCTACGTGCTGAGCGACTTCGCGCCCGACTACGTGGTGCTGGGGGAGACCCGCACCTACAGCTTCGAGGCGATCACCAAGGCGATCCGGCTGATCAACGACGGGGCCCGGTTCATCTGCACCAACCCCGACGCCACCGGCCCGTCCGTGGAGGGCGCGCTGCCGGCCGCCGGCTCGGTCGCCGCGATGATCTCGAAGGCGACCGGGGTGGAGCCGTACTTCGTCGGCAAGCCCAACCCGATGATGATGCGCTCGGCGCTGAACACGATCGACGCGCACTCGGAGAGCACCGCGATGATCGGCGACCGGATGGACACCGACATCCTCTGCGGCCTGGAGGCCGGGCTGGAGACCATCCTGGTGCTGACCGGGATCAGCACCCGCACGGAGGCGGAACGCTACCCGTACCGCCCGTCGCGCATCGTCAACTCGGTGGCAGACCTGATCGACGAGGTCTGAACCCCGGCGGCCGGCACCCCCGTGGCCGGCCACCGGGGCCGTTCCCCGGACCGCCGCCGGGTCGGCTCCGGGCGCCCGCCCGGTCAGCCCGCCCGGTCGCGGCGCAGGAACTCGGCGAGCACCGGGGCGAGGGTCGCCGCCGGTACGCCGTGCCACTCGCCGGCCAGGCTGCGGTGTTCGGCGACGGGCAGCCGCGCCGCCGTGGCGGCGGCCATCCCGGTCAGGTCACCGGTGCTGCCGGCGCTGTCCAGGATCAGCGTCGGGGTGGTCACCCGGGCGAGCAGTTCCGCCCCGGTGGCCTCGCCGAGCCGGCTGTCGTACACCAGGGTGTGGGCGACCGAGACCATGGCGTCCCAGTGCGGCGTGCCGCGCATGCCGGCCAGCATCTCCTCGGGTACGCCGATGCCGGTCAGGAAGAACGTCACCGCGTCGGCCCCGGTCAGCCGGCTCAGTTCGGCCGTGAAGGCCTGCTGCTCGGCGGGGTCGCCGTCGGTGTCCGTCGGTGGCTCCAGCAGTGCCAGCCGGTGCACGTCCAGCCCGTCGGCCGCCGCGTGCAGCGCCACGAAGCAGCCGGAGGAGTAGCCGTACAGCGAGGTGGTCGCACCGGCCTCGGCGATCAGCGCGGCGATGTCCTCGACCTCACGTTCCGGCGTGTACGGCGGGGTGTCGGTGCTGTCGCCACGGCCACGGCGGTCGTACCGGTAGACGGTGAAGTCGGCGGCAAGCAGGTCGGCGAGCTCGCCCAGGGAGCTGTTGGCGCGGAAGTGCAGGGCGGCGTCGATGAGGATCAGCGGCGGCCCGGAGCCGTCGCGCTGGTAGGCGATGCGGGTGCCGTCCCGTGAGGTCACCGTTCCCATGAACTGAACGGTACAGTACAGTTTGGCTATGCGGAAGGACGTCACCCGGCGCGCGATTCTCGACGCCGCCCTGGCCGAGTTCCTGGAACACGGCTACGTCGCGGCCGGGATGGATCGGATCGCGGCCCGCGCCGGGGTTTCCAAGGTGACGGTGTACGCGCACTTCGCCGACAAGCGCACCCTCTTCGAGGCGGTCTTCACCGGCGCCATCGCCGCCGCCGAACACGCCGGCTCGGCGTTCGTCGAGGCGCTCGCCGAGTCCGACGACCTCCCCCGCGACCTGCGCACCTTCGCCCGCGAGCACGTCGCCACGGTCACCGCGCCGCACCTCGTCCAACTGCGTCGCATGCTGATCGGTGAGGCGGGGCGCTTCCCCGAGCTGGCCCGGGCCTGGCACCGGGCCGCACCGGAGCGCGGCCACGCCAGGCTGGCCGCGGCCATCACCCGGCTCACCGAGCGGGGGCTGCTGCGCGCGTCGGACCCGCTGCTCGCGGCGCAACACCTGAACTACCTGATCCTGTCGATCCCGCTCAACGAGGCGATGTTCGCCGTCCGCGAGTCACACCCCGAGGCCGACCTGCACCGCTGGGCCGACGAAGCCGCCCGCGTCTTCCTCGCCGCCTACGGGAGGTAGCCCGTCAGGGGCGTAGCGGAGCGTTGCAGGCGGCGACGAGGGCCTGCCGGCAGGCCGCGGTCAGCGGGCGCAGGGCGGCGTCGCGTTGCTGGGCCTCGTAGTTGTTGACCGCGCCGCCGGGTGCCGCGTGCCCGGCCAGGGCGAGCACCCGGTCCAGTACGGCGGCGCGGGCGAACAGTCGGCGGGCCCGCGGGTCGAATCCGGGCGGCAGGTCGGTGGTGCCGTCGGGCCGGCGCAGTGCCTCCAGCGCGCCGGCCAGCTCCGGGCGCCACTGGGCCACGTCGAGCCGGGTGAGCGCGGCGGTGGTGTCGGCCAGCGCGGCGGCCAGTTCCGCCTCCGCCTCGGCGGCCCCGGGCAGGGTGAGCGACGCGGCCGGGGCGTCCGCCGGCAGCGGGTAGACCCGCCAGAGCACCGTCTCGAAGGTGTCCCCGGAGCCGGAGGTGTGCACCCGTACCTCGGGGATCAGGCCCAGCCCACCGGCGATCACCGCCTCACCGGCGAGCAGCGCGGCACCGGCGAAGTCACCCGGGCCGGGCAGGCCGCGCGGGTCGCCCGGCGCCGGGAGCACCAGGCGGATCTCGTCCGGCGAGAGCTTGGCCAGGGTGGGCAGTGCCTCCCGCAGCGGCACGTCCGTCCAGGCGCCGGGTGCGTCGGCGACCAGGTGTTCCTCGTCGCCGGCGACCGCGTCTGAGACCTCGTCGAAGGGCACCAGCCCGGCGCGCCAAGCGCGCACCCAGGCAACGAACCGGCTCGACCGGCGCGGCGCGAGGATGGCCGCACCCGCAGCGGGGGTGGACATGCGGAAAGAGTACGTGCTGACGCCCGCCCCTGTCTCGACTGCCACGCCCCCACCTCCCCGCCTCGCCGATCATGCAGTTGTGGTGGGCGGTTCGTCGATATTCGCGGCTTTTGCGGGGCACCACAACTGCATGATCGCCGCTCTGGGCGCACCCGGCGGGGCGGGGGGGTCTGGGGTGGGGGTGGGGCTAGCGTGGCGGGATGGGGCGGTATGGAGATGACGTGTTGGCGGGGGACTGGCGGCGGCGGAAGGTGATCCCGGAGGTCGACGCCGAGCCGGACCTGGTGGTCGAGGACGCCGACTCTGGTTTCTGCGGGGCGGTGGTGGGCTTCGAATCCGGCGCGGTGGTGCTGGCGGACCGGCACGGGCGGCGGCGTAATTTTCCGCTGCTGCCGGCGGCGTTCCTGCTCGACGGGCATCCGGTCACGCTGCGCCGACCGCCGCGGGCACCGGTGCCGGCCGCCCGCCGCCGCACCGCCTCGGGCTCGATCGCGGTGGACGGGGTAACCGCCCGGGTCGCCCGGGCCGGTCGGATCTGGGTGGAAGGCGTGCACGACGCCGCCCTGGTCGAACGGATCTGGGGCGACGACCTGCGGATCGAGGGCGTGGTGGTGGAACCCCTCGAAGGCATCGACGGCCTCGGCGCCCAGGTGCGGGAGTTCGATCCCGGTCCCGGCCGGCGGCTCGGCGTACTGGTCGACCATCTGGTGCCCGGCTCCAAGGAGAGCCGGATCGTGGCCCGGGTGACCTCTCCGTACGTGCTCGTGACCGGGCACCCGTACGTCGACGTGTGGCAGGCGGTGAAGCCGGCGGCGC
The DNA here is from genome assembly GCF_040682255.1 of Micromonospora sp. NPDC051296. Lineage (NCBI taxonomy): Bacteria > Bacillati > Actinomycetota > Actinomycetes > Micromonosporales > Micromonosporaceae > Micromonospora > Micromonospora sp. NPDC051296. Next base: position 4,109 of record NZ_JBFBAO010000450.1, read on the forward strand.
TGGGCATCGCGGCGTGGCCGGTGGTGCCGCCGGGACGGCCGTGGAAGGAGGGCGTCTGCGCGGCGCTCGGCGTCGCCGAGCCGACCGACCTCTGGCGGCGCATCCTGTCCCGGGTGAACACCTTCGCCGACGTGGAGACGCCGCTGATCAACGCGATGGAGCGGTTGATCGACTTTGTCACCGAGCCGGGGTGATCCGCGGGTCCCGTCCATCAGGGACGGGCCGCTACCGTTGGGCGGGCCGATCCCTACCACCCAGGGGGTGAGCTTGAGCCGGTCCCAGCAACTGCGACAGCGGCTGCGTCAGGCATACGAGGCGGGACGCGAGTCGGTGCGCGCGGCCCGTGAGCGAGAGCGTGCGCGGCGGGCTGACCCGCCGGAGGAACCTGACCGGCTGTTGCCCGTACGAGAGCCCGAGCCCGCCGGGCCGCCGGGCGAGGGTCGGCCGTCGACGACGAGCCGCGACGACGCCGATGTGCCGAGAGCATTGCGGATCGCCGCCGCCTGGTCGTGGCGGCTCCTCGTCATCGGGCTCATCGGGTGGGCGTTGCTGCGCCTCCTGGGCGCTGTCCGCATCGTCGTCGTCCCGTTGCTGGTGGCGCTGCTGCTCGCCGCGTTGCTGGCGCCGGCCGTCGGCTGGCTGTTGCGCGCCCGATTCCCCCGTACGCTGGCCACCGCCGTGGTGCTGATCGGCGGACTCGCTGCCGTGGTCGGCACGCTGACGCTGGTGGTCAACGAGTTCATCGCCGGTCTGCCGGACCTCAGCGTCAAGGCGGCGGACGGCATCGGGCAGATCCAGAACTGGCTGCGGGACGGGCCGCTCAACCTCTCCGACCGGACGCTCGACCACTACATCCAGGCCGG
>NZ_JBFBAO010000451.1:0-4951 GCF_040682255.1 Micromonospora sp. NPDC051296
TCGCTGGCCTGGGGTCACGAGGGCGGCAACAACGTCTCGGTCGAGCTGGCCAACCCCGGCGTGGCCGATGCGCCCCTGACGGTGACCGTCACCGGTACCCAGGTCCGCGTCAGCCTCGCCACCAACGCCAGCGGCGCGGTCACCAGCACCGCCGCTCACGTCGTCGCCGCGCTCAACGCGCAGGCGGCGACGCTGCTGAAGGCTTACACCTACCGGGGCAACGCGGGCACGGGCGTGGTCGCGACGGCCGCGCCGACGGCGCTGTCGGACGGCCTGTCAGCGCCGGCGTCGGTCTCCCGCGATCCGCACTCGGTGTACGCCATCCGGATCGGCAAGCACCGCGACGGCTCCAAGCTCGGCGTGCTCGCCTACGCCCAGGAGCACGCCCGGGAGTGGGTCCCGCCGCTGGTCACCATCGAGACCGCCGAGCGGCTGCTGCGCAACTACGCGCACGACGGTCGTACCAAGCAGTTGGTGGACAACCTGGACATCTGGATCGCCCCGTCGATCAACCCGGATGGCGGGCACTACTCGTTCTACGACTTCAACTCGCAGCGTAAGAACATGACCAACCACTGCACGCCGGAGACGTCCGGGGACTTCCTCGGCCGTACCTCGTGGGGTGTGGACAACAACCGCAACTACACCGAGTACAGCCTCTTCGACGGCTACTCGGGCGCGTCGGCGAGCTGCACCAGCGGCACGTACGCCGGGCCGAGCGAGCTGTCGGAGCCGGAGAACAGGAACGTGGACTGGCTGGCCTCCCGGCCGAACATCAAGTTCTCGATGAACCTGCACTCGTCGGGTAACTACTTCATGTGGTCGCCCGGTTCGTACGCGACTCCGGGTCGGATCTCGGCGCCGCGGCCGACGCTGGCCGAGGAGTCGCTGTTCTGGGGTGCGTCGTCGCGGATCCTGACCGCCATCAAGCGGCACCGTAACCTGGCGGTCACCCCGGCGCGTACCGGTCCGATCGCTGACGTGCTGTACTCGGCGGCCGGTAACTCCGGTGACATGCTCTGGTACAAGTACGGCATCTACGCCTGGAACTTCGAGGTCGGCACCTCCTTCCAGCCTCCGTGGGCTTCCGCCCACCAGGAGACGATGGAGTTCGCCAACGGTCTGGTGGAGATGATGCGGGTGGCCCGCGACTTCGACACCGACCACCAGCGGCCGACCAGCTCGCTGTCGGTCACCGCGAGCGCCACGGCGGGCATGGTCGACCTGAAGTTCGAGACCGACGAACCGGCGGCGGTCTTCTACACCCTCGATGGTGCCAAGCCCACCTACGAGTCGGCCCTCTACGGGTCGGCGGGCATCCGCGAGGGCGGGGAGACGCTGACCGTCCCCGCCGGCACGACCGTCCACTGGTTCTCAGTGGACGCGCGGGGGAACGTGGAGAAGAACTACAAGCCTGACGGCAACGGCAAGAACTTCAACAAGCAGACGGTCGTCGCGCCGATCGGCTGACGACAGTGCAGGGAGGCGGCGGCACCCGGCCGGGTGCTGCCGCCTTTGCGTGCAGGGGCCAGACCGGCACCCCGAACGACATGTCTACATGCAGGTCAAACGCCGGATTCGAACGGTTGGGGCAACGTGGGGACGATCACCATCTCGCCAATTGGGATGATTGACAGATCACCTTCGGCGGGTGAAAGTTGTCCGCAACCTGATCACTCCTTACCCCGGATGGGTGACGCTGCGTAATTGGCGGTGCGGGCGGCGTCCCTTTCCGGGCGCTTCGTCATGGCTGTTTACGGGGATGGGGGCAGCACGGCGAAGCGCGAACTCCTCGCCCACCGCACGCCGAGAAGGGGCTTCAAGCCTCATGACCGAGTTCCGTACCCGTTCCCGGTGGCGACGCCGGCTACCCGCCTCCGCGGCGCTGGCGGCCGGCACGGCCGTGCTGCTGATGGTCAGCCCGGCGGCGGCCGTCGTACCGCAGGCCGCAGCACCCGCAGCACCCACCGTACCCCCCGCCGACCTCGGCCGGCTCGCCGACGAGAAGGCCAACGTCGTCGAGGTGCTGCTGGCCGACAACGCCGAGCTGGACGCGCTGGTGGCCACCGGCGTCGACCTCGACCACCACGTCGACCGCACCGAGGACGGCGGCATCGTCGTGCACGCCGTGGTGACCGGCAACGAGGTCGCCACCCTGACCGCCGCCGGTTACACCTTCGGCAAGGTCCTGCACACCGCAGCCGACTCCGAGGCCCGGATCGCCGAGCGCGAGGCGACCATCGCCGAGCACATCGCCGACAACCAGGACTTCAGCGCGGCGGCGGGGATGGCGGCCCGCGCCGCCGTCTCCGACGTCAAGATCATTCGGGCCGACTACTACACCAACGGCACCACCCAGGTGCTGTCGGTGGAGGCGAAGTGGGCTCAGGGGCAGACCGTCACCACCGCCCTCACCGTCCAGCGGGACAGCGGACCGGGCACCGAGATCGGTTCCGGCGGCACGCAGAGCATCACCCGCTTCGTCGACGGCGGCGTCTACATGTACCACCGCGGCGCGGCGAACGTGACCAGCCGGCCCGACTACGTGCGGATCACCAGCCCCACCGGTGATGTCGCCGTCGCCAAGGTAAAGGAGTGGCTGCCGATCTCCGGCGACTCTCCTGAGGGCCCGGGCTACCAGAAGGACTTCGTCAACAGCTACCTCACCCCCACCGAGCTCTACGACCGGATCAAGAACCTGGCCCAGCAGTACCCGAGCCTGTCCGAGATCGTGGAGCTGCCGTACAAGACCAACGGTTACCGGCGCAAGGCGCAGGCCGTGCTCGGCACCGCCAACGCCAGCCGCGTCGGCGTCGACTCGCTGGCCTGGGGCCACGAGGGCGGCAACAACGTCTCGGTCCAGCTGGCCAACCCCGGCGTGGCCGACTCGCCCCTGCTGGTGAAGGTCCTCGGCACCGACGTGATGGTCAGCCTGGCCACCAACGCCTCCGGCGCGGTGACCAGCACCGCCGCCGAGGTCGTCGCGGCGCTCAACGCCTCGCCTGAGGCCGGGGCGCTGCTGCAGGCGTACACCTACCGGGGCAACGCGGGCACGGGTGTGGTCGCGACGGCCGGGAAGACCATGCTCACGGACGGCCTCCTTGCGCCGGCTTCGGTCTCCCGCGATCCGCACTCGGTGTACGCCATCCGGATCGGCAAGCACCGCGACGGTTCCAAGCTCGGCGTGCTCGCCTACGCCCAGGAGCACGCCCGGGAGTGGGTGCCGCCGCTGGTGACCGTCGAGACCGCCGAGCGGCTGCTGCGCAACTACGAGAGCGACGCGAACACCCGCGAACTGGTGGACAACCTGGACATCTGGATCGCCCCGTCGATCAACCCGGATGGCGGGCACTACTCGTTCTACGACTTCAACTCGCAGCGTCGGAACATGACCAACCACTGCCCGCTCACGGGCAACGCGGACTACCTCGCCCGCAACACGTGGGGTGTGGACAACAACCGCAACTACACCGAGTACAGCCTCTTCGACGGCTACTCGGGCGCCTCGGCCAGCTGCACCAGCGACACCTACGCCGGGCCCAGCGAGCTGTCCGAGCCGGAGAACAGGAACGTCGACTGGCTGGCCTCCCGCGGGAACATCAAGTTCTCGATGAACCTGCACTCGTCGGGTAACTACTTCATGTGGTCGCCCGGTTCGTACGCGACTCCGGGTCGGATCTCGGCGCCGCGGCCGACGCTGGCTGAGGAGTCGCTGTTCTGGGGTGCGTCGTCGCGGATCCTGACCGCCATCAAGCGGCACCGCAACCTGGCGGTCACCCCGGCCCGTACCGGTCCGATCGCTGACGTGCTGTACTCGGCGGCCGGTAACTCCGGTGACATGCTCTGGTACAAGTACGGCATCTACGCCTGGAACTTCGAGGTCGGCACCTCCTTCCAGCCGGCCTGGGCATCCGCCAAGGAAGAGACCATGGAGTTCTCCAACGGTCTGGTGGAGATGCTGCGGGTGGCCCGTGACTTCGACACCGACACGGCGGCGCCGACCAGCTCGGTGAACGTCGAAGCGAGCGCCACGCCGGGCATGGTCGACCTCACGTTCGACACCAACGAGCCGGCGGCGGTCTTCTACACCCTCGACGGTTCTCGCCCGACGTACGAGTCGGCCCTTTACGGGTCGGCGGGCATCCGTGAGGGCGGGGAGACGGTGACCGTTCCGTCCGGCACGACCGTGCACTGGTTCTCGGTGGACTCCCGGGGCAACGTGGAGAACGGCTACCTGCCCGACGGGACCGGCACCAACTTCAACAAGAAGAAGGCGTGGGACCCGGAGGCGCTGCCGCTGACGGTCACCGCGCAGGTGCGGTGTGTGGCGGGCAAGGCGTACGTCGCGGTGCAGGCGAACAACGAGCACAACGCGGCCGTGAGCATCGGCCTGGAGAGCGCGTACGGCAACAAGGCCGCCGCCAACGTCGCGCCGGGTGGGAACGTCTTCCAGCAGTTCAACACCCGGGCGACCGCGATCTCGGCCGGCTCGGCGACCGCCCGCGCCACCGGGACGCTCAACGGCGAGGCCGTGACGAGCGTCGTCACCAAGGAATACGCGGCCGTCAACTGCGCCGACCCGCGTGCAGCCCAGTAACTGAACGCAGCAACGGAGAGATCGCATGAATACATGGAGTCGCAAGCGGCTCGCCGCGGCAGGTGCCGCGGGTGCCCTACTGGCTGGTTCGGTGGCGATGGCGTCGCCGGCGCTGGCCGAGCCCGGTGACGAGGCGGATGTGCGGGTGACCGTCGACATCGAGCCGATCAAGGAGCCGGGTGTCCTGGCGATGTCGATCGCCGGTGACTCGGTGGCTCTGGCCGAGGACGGGTCGACGTTGCTGGTGCGTCAGTTCGTGGGCACGCTGCCGACGGTGACGGTGACTGACACCCGTACGGCGGATGAGGTGCCGGAGGGTGCGGCGTGGGCGGTGCTGGGTAGCGCGACCGACTT
>NZ_JBFBAO010000452.1:0-4904 GCF_040682255.1 Micromonospora sp. NPDC051296
GACGAACCCGGCGGTGTCGGCGGTGCCACCCAGGTCCCGGGTCTTGATCCCCTGGGCGATGACCGTTTCCATGGCATTCTGCAACCGGTTGGCGGCCGTCGTCTCGCCCAGGTGCTCCAGCATCATCGCGCCGGCCCAGATCTGGCCCACCGGGTTGGCGACGCCCTGCCCGGCGATGTCCGGGGCCGAGCCGTGCACCGGCTCGAACATCGACGGGTGCCGGCGCTCGGGGTTGAGGTTGGCGCTCGGGGAGGCGCCGATCGACCCGGTCACCGCGCCGGCGAGGTCGGAGAGGATGTCGCCGAACAGGTTCGAGGCGACGATCACGTCGAAGCTCGCCGGGTCGAGGACGAGCTTCGCGGCGAAGGCGTCGATCAGCAGGCTGTCGAGTGCGACGCCGGGATGTTCGGCGACCACCTCGCCGACCACCTCGTCCCAGAACGGCATGGTGTGCACGATGCCGTTGGACTTGGTGGCCGAGGTCAACTTGCCGCGCCGCTGCTGGGCGAGGCGGGCGGCGAAGGCGGCGGCCCGGGCGGTACCGCGCCGGGTGAAGATCGACTCCTGTACCGCGGCCTCCTCCGGCTGACCCCGGTACAGCCGGCCGCCGATCTCGGAGTACTCGCCCTCGACGTTCTCCCGCACGATGACCAGGTCGATGTCGCCCTCGGCGGTGACCCGGTTCGGCACGCCGGGAAGGGTCTTGGCCGGCCGAAGGTTGATGTACTGGTCGAAGGTGCGGCGGATCGGGATGAGCAGGCCCCACAGCGTCTCGGTGTCGGGGATCTCCGGCACCCCGACCGCGCCGAGGAAGATCGCGTCGTGCGGGGCGAGCTGCTCCAGGCCGTCGACCGGCATCATCCGGCCGTGCCGGTGGTAGTGGTCCGAGCCCCACGGCAGATCGTGCCAGTCGAAGCGGAACGAGTGCTGCGCGGCCACGAGGTCGAGGCAGGTGACGGCGGCCGGGAGGACCTCGAGCCCGATCCCGTCGCCGGGGAGGCAGGCGACCGTGTACGTGTTCATGCTTGCGGGCTCCGGGGTGAGGGGACGATGAAGACCTTGTCGACCGCGCCGGCCTGCTGGGCGGCGAGCGCCTCGTCGATCTGCTCCAGGGAGAACGTGGCGGACCTCAGTTCGTCGAGCGGCAGCCGGTTCAGCATGCCGATCGCGCGACGGTGGGTGTCCGGGTTCAGCGCGGTGCCGAGCAGGCTCAGCTCGCGGGCGTAGATCTCGTTCGGGTGGATCTTCGCGACGTCGTCCGGGTTGGCCACCCCGAACAGCAGGATGTTGCCGCCGCGGCAGACCAGGTCGATGGCGGTCTCCACCACCGCGGCCGAGCCGACCGCGTCGATGGCCACCGGGTAGCCCACGCCGTCGGTGTACGACAGTGCCGCGTCGCGGAAGTCGGGCTGGGCGGGGTCGAGTACGGCGTCCGCGCCGAACCGCAGCGCGAGGTCCCGGCGGTGCGACCGACCGTCCACCGCGACGACCGGGTATGCCCCGGCGGCCTTTGCCAGGGCGACCATGATCGCACCGGCCGGTCCGCAGCCGAAGACGATCGCGGGCAGCCCGGAGCGTACGCCGGCCCGGTCGATGCCGTGGATGCAGCAGGCGATCGGCTCGGTCAGCGCGCCGTGGAACGGGTCGGTGTCCGCAGGGAGCTTGAACGCCAGCTTCTCCGGCACCCTCACCTGCTCCGCCATCCCGCCGTCCAGGTGTACGCCGGGCGCCTTGCGGTCCGGGCACATGTGCTGGGTGCCGGTCTGGCAGTTGAAACAGACGCCGCAGTAGATGTGCGGCTCGATCGTGACGAGGTCGCCGACGGCGAGCGTCCGGACCCCCTCGCCGACCTGCTGCACGGTGCCGCAGATCTCGTGGCCGAGGATCACCGGCGGGCGCGCGGGAAAGTGGCCGTGCACGATGTGCGAGTCGGTGCCGCACACCCCCACGGCGAGCGGGGCGACGACCACCTCGCCCGGCCCGGGGGAAAGGTCCGGCACGTCCTCGGTTCCGATGTGGCCACTGCCACGGTAGACGACAGCACGCATGGGGATTCCTATCGATGTTCGTGCGAGGACGCCACGACGGTGACCTGCACGTCGTGGCGGGCGAGCATGTCCGCGTCCTCATCCGTCAGGCCGTCGTCGGTGACGACGTGGTCGATGACCTCCAGGGAGCAGGCCCGCACCATGGCGGTACGCCGGAACTTCGTCGAGTCGGCGAGCAGCACGATCCGGTCGGAGATCTTGACCAGCTCCCGCTTGGTGAGCGCGTCGAGGTCGGTGCCGCAGAAGACCCCGTGCTCGCTGACGCTCGACGCGGCCAGCAGCAGGGTGTGCACCCGCAGGTGTTCCAGTGCGGCGACGGTGGCCGGGCCGCCGAAGGACTGACTGACCTTGTTCAGGTTGCCGCCCAGGCCGTAAACCTCGACGTTGGGCATGTTCAACAGCGCGGACAGCACCGGCAGTGAGTGCGTGATCGCGTTGAGTTCGAGGTCGCGGGGGAGCAGTTCGGCCACCCGCAGCGCGGTGCTGCCCGCGTCGAAGGCGACCGCCGTACCCCGGTTGACGAACTTCGTCGCCTCCCGGGCGAGCGCCGACTTGCGGTCCCGCTCCAGGCCGTACCGGTCGCGGAAGTCGCCGCTGCCTTCCAGGGCCGCCGCGGGCAGCATGGTGACGCCACCGTGGACGCTGCGGAGCAACCCGTCGCCGACGAGCTTCTGGATGTCGCGCCGGATCGTCATGTCCGACACGCCGAAGTGGTTCGCCAGCTCGACTGTTGTGCAGAAGCCCTGTTCGGTGGTCATGGCCAGGATCTGCTGGCGCCGATCCGTCGTGCTGGTCGTACGCGTACTCACCGTTTCAGCCGCCATGGCAACCACCTCTTTCGACGACAGCAATCTTTCAAGCCACTGACTCGGCGACAAGCCGCTGCAGCCTGGTCAGGCGCTCCACGGACCGCGTCCGCAGCGCCGCGCTGACATCGGCCTCGCCGATCGTGTCGGCCCAGATTGCCCTACCGGCGAGGAAGCCGGCGGCCCCGCCGGCGACCGAGCGCTCGACGGCGGCGGCGAAGTCCTCGCCCCGGACGCCGTTGGACAGCACCACCCAGGCTCCGCCGACGATCTCCGACATCGCGGCCGCCTGCTCCTGCACCGCGGAGACGTCACCCGGTACGTAGCCGGGCACCTCGGCCTTGTAGACGTCCGGGCCGAACGCCGAAAGTTCCCGGGCGGCGGCCAGGATCGCCTCGTGCCGCTCGGCCGGGTCCGTCCACCCGCGACCGCGCGGCGGCCGGACGATTCCCTCCAGCAGCGAGATGGTGCCGGAGCGGCGGCACAGCTCGAGGAACTCCCCGACGATCGCGGCCCGCTGGTCGGCGCCCTCGTCCGGCTGCCAGATCACCAGGAACTTCAGCGCCGCCGCGTCCACCGAGCGGATGTACTCCACGGTCACCGTCGGGTCCACCGAGCTGCCGTGCACGGTTTCGCCGGGGTTCTGGTGCAGGTCGTCGGCGGCGAGGATGAGCGCGGTGTCCGGGGCGATGGTCGCCGGACGGCCGCCGGCGAGCGCGAACTCGCGGTCGAGCAGGATCGCCGAGGCGTACGGCGAGAGGGTCTCGGTGGCGAGGGCCTTGAACTCCACCAGCTCGCTGTCCGGCACCTCCCGACCGAGGTCCCCGTCCTGCAGCATCGTCCGAAGCGACTCGCGCTGGTCGAGGGCGAGCATGGTGAGGTTGCCATGCTGGTCCGCGAGCCTGTGCAGAGCCGGATGCCTGACCGTCGCTGTCATTGGGGTTCTCCCTGGGGGTTCTGTGGTTCGTTGTCGAGCAGGAATCGGGTGACTTCGTCGAAGGTGGGGATTCCGGAGCGTCCGTCGAGTGCCCGGCAGGACAGCGCCGCCACCGCGTTGGCCTGCCGGGTCGCCGTTACCAGGTCGAATCCGCGGGCCAGGCCGGCCACCAGGGCGCCGTGGAAGACATCCCCGGCACCGAGGGTGCTCACCACGTCGACGGCGAATCCGGGTACGTGGGTCAGCGGCAGGTCGGGTGCGCTGACGTACGAGCCCTCGCCGCCGCAGGTGGCGACGACGGTGACCGCCCCCTCGTCGTGGGCCTGCCGGACCAGATCCGGCACGCTCCCGGCGCCGTATCGGCGGCGCAGCGCCTCGACGGTCGGCACGAACAGGTCGACACCGGCCAGCCGCAGACCGGCGATGTCGTTGCCGGCGTCGATCGAGAGACGGAAGGCGCGGCCCGGATCGGTGAGATGCGGCGCGACGGCGGCGTAGCCGGCGTGGTCCACGTGCACCCAGCGCGCCCGGGGCGGCACCGCTGACAGCCCGGGCGGCGCCGGCACGAGGGTCGCGATCGCCCGAGTGTTCGATTCTCGACAACTGAGGATCACGCTCTGCGCGGTCACCCCGCCGGTCTCGACGAGCGCGGTGTCCACGCCCTCCTCGTTCAGGGACGCGGTGACGAGCTGCCCGGCCGGGTCGGCACCGACCCGCCCGCAGAACGCCACGCCCACGCCGAGGCGGGCCACGGCGACCGCTGCGGTCGAGGCCGGACCGCCTGGGTGCTGGCTGATGGCGTGTGCGACGACCCGCTCGTCGGACCGCGGCATCGCGTCCACGAGCGCGATGGTGTCCAGGTTCGCGGCGCCGACGCAGAGCACCTCCCATGGTCCCGCCATTCCCGCTCCCGTCTGGTGATTTTCGATCAGCTGGGTGTTGACAGTTTCACAATCGTTGTGCGAATGTCAACCTCCACTTGTGAGAACCACCACCATCAACCGGAGGGATCGTGAACCTACGAAAGGCCGCGCGGCTGCCGATCGCCGCGCTCGTGGCCGGCGCCGTGGCGCTCGGAACGCTTGCCGGCTGCGGGTCGTCCTCCGCCTCGGG
>NZ_JBFBAO010000453.1:0-1655 GCF_040682255.1 Micromonospora sp. NPDC051296
CTGCGGCGGATGGTGGTCTCCCGGGCGGAGATCGGCGGGCACACCGTCGGCAGCCTGCACGCGCTGTACCCGGCCGGCGCCGACGAGCCCGGCCCCGAACAGCGGGGAGTGGTCGGCTACCTCGGCTCCTGCATCGCCCACATGTACGGCGACCAGAGCGGCCTGCCGGTGCATGGCGACGGCCCGGTGGTGGCGGCGCTCGCCGACGGGCTGGCGGTCGTCGACCGGGACGCCCACGTCCGGCTCTGGAACCCGGCCGCCGCCGAGGTGACCGGACGATCCACCGCCGAGGCGCTCAGCCGGCCGCTGCCCTTCCCGCTGCCCCCCTCCGGGCAGGTCCTCGACCACCGGCTACCGGACGGGCGGTGGCTGCGGATCACCTCGGGCGAGCTGCCCGGCCCGGGCACCCTGCGGGTGGTCACCTTCCGCGACATCACCGACCAGCAGCGCCACGACCACGAGCGGGACCTCTTCGTCGCGGTCACCAGCCACGAACTCCGTACCCCGGTGACCGTCATCAAGGGGTACGCGGACACCCTCACCGACCACTGGGAATCGCTCAGCGAGACCGACCGTCGGCAGGCGGCCCGGGTGATCGGACAGCGCGCCAACGAGCTGGCCCGGCTGCTCGACCGGTTGCTCTCCTCCGCCGCCGAGGCATGGCCGGGTGACGGACCACCGGCGCCGTTCGACCTCGGCGAGGCGCTCCGGGCCGCCGTCGCCGACCTGCCCTCGGAGCTGCGCCGCCGGACCGCCCTCCAGGTGCCGTCCCAACTGCCCAGGGCGGTCGGCCACCGGCAGAGCCTGGCCACCGTGCTGACCGAACTGGCCACGAACGCCGGCAAGTACGCTCCGCCCGGCTCGCCGATCGAGATCAGCGCGGGGGCGGACGGCCAGACCGTCTGCTTCCGGGTCAGCGACCGCGGCATCGGCGTACGCCCCGAGCACGTGGAGCGGGCCTTCGACCGGTTCTGGCAGGGCGACTCCGGCGACCGGCGGCGCTATCCCGGCACCGGTCTCGGCCTGTATCTCGTCCGCCGGATCGTTGAACAGCAGAATGGATGGGTATTCCTACGTCCGAGGACAGGCGGGGGTACGGTCGCAGAGGTGCGGCTGCCCCGCAGGTGATCGTGGGGGTCACGGGGGCGGAAGAGGGGCGGAAGTGTCGACGGGAGCGGTCGAACGAGCGTGGTGCGTAGTGGTGCCGCACCACGTCAGCGGGGCGCGGGTCGCCCGGCACCGGCTCGCCGCCGAGCTGGCCGAGGCAGTGTCCCCGGCGGCGCTGGCGGATCTGGTGGCGGTCCTGGCCGAGCTGGTGGGCAACGCCGTCCGGCACGCCGACCCGCTGCCCGGCGGGGTGGTCCGGGTGGCCTGGCGGCTGCGACCCACGCCCGAGGGTGCGCAGGTGCAGCTACGGGTCACCGACGGCGGGGCCGCCGGCACCCCGCGGATCCGCCCGGCGGACGCGGCTGCGGCCGACGGACGCGGCCTGCACATCGTCTCCGGCCTGGCCAGCCGGTGGGGCGTGGAACGGGACGGCCTCGGCCAGAGCGTCTGGGCCGACTTCGACCCCGTCCCCGACCGGCCGGGCCTGGTGGCCGCCAGCTGAGCCCGGGTCACCAGCGGCACCGGCCCGCCCGCGGCGGCCGGATGCC
>NZ_JBFBAO010000453.1:1755-4829 GCF_040682255.1 Micromonospora sp. NPDC051296
CGACTTCGACCCCGTCCCCGACCGGCCGGGCCTGGTGGCCGCCAGCTGAGCCCGGGTCACCAGCGGCACCGGCCCGCCCGCGGCGGCCGGATGCCACGGTAGGGGGCGGGTCCTGCCCCCACCGGCTTGTCGAGGCCTCTAGGCTGTGTCGCCGTGAGCAAGCGTCGAAAGAACCAGCGGGCCGCCGCACCGACCGCCAAGCGGGAGCGGGTGCGGGACGTCTTCGTCCCCCGACCCTTCGAGGGGCTTACCGACGAGCCGGAGTGGATCGCCCTGCGGGAGCTGGTCCCCGCCGCCTCCGCGCCGCTGCGCCTCACCCCGGCGCTGGTGGAGGAGTACGGCGACCGGCCGGTCACGCTGGCCACGGTGCTGCCGATGGCCGCTCCTGCGATGAGCCGGACGGACGGGCACATCTTCGTCGGGCTCCAACGGCACCTCCAGTCCGGCGACGTCTCCCGTGATCTCGCCGAGTCGCTGCTCTGCGCGCTGCGGGTCGCCCCGGGTGATCCGGTTCCGGTGCCACCGCTGCCCGGCCCTGGTCCCCGCCTCCAGGACATCCTGGTCGACGGCCCACTGGAGATCACCCTGCACGAGGGCTTCGAGTTCTGGCTGGTCCCCGAGGCCGCCGACGACCCGACCGTGCAGGCGTCCCTGGAACGGGCCAACGCGGCGATCTATCCCACCGTGCGGCTGGCTGCCGCGCGGGCGGCGTACTGGTGCCGGGTGCCGGAGAAGGCCCATGTGCGCTGGGTGCTGCCCGAGCCCGAGGAGGCCGCCCTGGACGCGCTGGCCCGGCTGGGCGCGGCCGGCTCGCTGCCCCTCGGCGAGGGGACGAAGTTCGCCGGCATGTTCCGCGCCCACGGGCGGCTGGTGCCGGTGTGGGACCTGCCCGAGGACGCCCCGGCCGGCGACTGGGAGGACCCGGTGGCCGACTTCGCCAAGCGGTACGCCGACGCCCTGGCGGAGGCCGGACCGCTCGACGCGGCGGCCCGGCGATCCCGGCAGGGTCTACTCGGCCGCCAGCTCACCCTGCGCTGACCGTAGACCGGTGTTAAGAAGGGGCCCTTGCTCTACCTCAGGCGTTAAGAAGGGGCCCTTCCTTACTCCCTCAGCAGCGGGCAGGACATGCAGCGGGGGCCACCGCGGCCCGAGCCCAGCTCGGAGCCGGCGATCGGGATGACCTCGATGCCGGCCCGCTCCAGTTGCGCGTTGGTCTCGACGTTGCGCTCGTAGCCGACGCAGAGCCGGGGTGCCAGCGCCAGGGTGTTGTTGCCGTCGTCCCACTGTTCCCGCTCGGCGGTCACCGGGTCGAGCCCGGTGTCGATCACCCGGAGCTGGTCCAGGTCCATCGCGTCGGCGGCGGCCCGTAGGAACGGCGCCGGGCCGTCGACCCGCGGGTCGTCGCCCTCCGCGCCGGCGATCACCGTGTACGCCGATAGCGTGCTGGCGATGTTCGGGTACATCAGCACCGCGTCGGTATCGACCATCGTGCACACGGTGTCCAGGTGCATGGTCGCCCGTTCCTGGGCGATCGGCACGACGAGGATGGTGTGCGCGAGCCCCGCCGCGAAGACCCGACGGGCCAGCCGTTCGGCACCGGCCGGGGTGGTCCGCTCGCCCACCCCGACGGCCAGCACCCCCGGTGCCAGGAGCAGTACGTCGCCGCCCTCCAGATGCTCCAGCCCGGGCCGGTAGACGAACTCGGTGCCGGCGAACCGCGGGTGATGCCGGTAGATCGCGTCGGTCAGCGTGGTCTCCCGCCGCCGGGCGGGCATGGCCAGGCTGGTCACCCCCACCCGGTCGCCGATCCACAGTGACGAGTCGCGGGTGAACAGGAGGTTCGGCAGCGGGTCGATGACGAAGTCGTGCCGGTCCATCAGGGTGTAGACCAGGCCGCCACCCCGGCCCCCGCCGAGCCGCAGTTCCTCGTGGGCCAGGCCGGCGATGAGGACGCCGGCGAGCGCGGCCGGGTCGAGGTACGTCAGGTGCGCGCCGACCCGGGCGCGCAGGGCGTCACCGAGCCGGGGCGAGCTGAGCACCTGCTCGGTCAGTTCGGCCCGGGCGTCCGGCGCGGCCAGTGCTTCGGTGAGCAGGTCGGTCAGGTAGAGCACCTCGACGCCGCGCTCGCGCAGCGCGCCGGCGAAGGCGTCGTGCTCCTCCTGCGCGCGGCCCACCCACGGGATCGCGTCGAACAGCAGGGAGTCGTTGTTGCGCGGGGTGAGCCGGGCGAGTTCCGGCCCCGGCCGGTGCAACAGCACGGTGCCGAGCCGACCGACCTCACTGTCCACGTAGTGGGTCACTCTCGCAGCGTAGGGCAGGGTTTGGCGGCATCCGGTAAAACAACTCCGGGTGAATATGGCATTCATCCACAGTCATTCCGGCGCTCCGGCTTGCCGAGTACCGGGACCAGCAACGTAGGGTAGTGAGAACGTAACTTCGAGGGACCTTTTGCCGGAGGTCGCGATGACTGTCTTCCCCGCTCGTCGAGCCGTACCGTCCGCCCGGGCGCTGCCGCCCGTGGCGGTGCCGCACCCCAGGGTGGAGGCGCCAGGGGTGATCGCGGCCCCTCGTCCGTCCCCACTGGAGTGGGCTCGCCGTCGCCGAGCCGAGCGGGGTGCCCGGCGGCTGGAGGCGGCCGGTGCCCGCGCGCTCGGCCAGCTCGACCACCTCGGGCCGGCGTGGCACGTCATCGACTGGCCGCGCACGGAGGCCGCCGACGCTCTGCTCGATGACAGCGACGACAACCACGCCGGGTTCCTGGCCATCGGCCCGAGCGGCCTGTTCGCCGTCACCATCGCCGACCACGGCCGGGCCCGGGTCCTGGTCGCCGGGGACGTGGTGCAGATCAACGGCAAGCGCCCGCCGTACGTGGCCGAGGCCCGCCGCGATGCCAGACGCGCCAGTAAGGCGCTCACCACGGCGGTCGGCCACCCGATCCCGGTGACGCCGGTGCTCACCTTCGTGGGCTCCGGCGTCATCAGCGTCTACGGCCTCCCCAAGGACTGCCTCATGGCGACCCACCGGGAGCTGGACCGGCTGCTCGTCGCCGGTGGCAACCGGATCAGTCCGGCCAC
>NZ_JBFBAO010000454.1:0-4818 GCF_040682255.1 Micromonospora sp. NPDC051296
GCAGGCAGTGAATCCGCAAAATGGCTGGGCGTTCAACACGAACAACTGGCCCTGGACCAGCGCGGGCGCGGACAGCCCCAACGCCGCTGACTATCCCCCCTACTTCAACACGGGCAGCGAGAACGAGCGCGGGCGGCATGTCATTCAGCTGATGGCCGGGCGGAACGACTTCACCCCGCAGACGCTGCGCGATGTTGCCTTCGACTCCTACCTCGGTGCCTTCGCCGGGCTCATACCGCAGCTCGTCGCAGCCTGGGACAGTCTCCCTGAGGGCAACCAGCAGAAGGCGAGGCTCGCCGGCCCGATCAGCCTGCTACGCGGCTGGGACTATCGCTGGGGCGCGGATTCGACTGCGACCTCGCTCGCCATATTCTGGGCCGCGGGGTCGCGCGCCACCGATGCGCAGCGACTCGCGTCGCTCGACGCTGCAGTGGACCGGCTGACAGAAGATTTTGGCAGCTGGCAAGTGCCTTGGGGCGAGATCAACCGCTTTCAGCGCAACGACGGCGAGATCGTCCAGACGTTCGACGATGCGAAGCCGAGCATCCCGGTGCCGTTCACCTCCGGGACATGGGGTTCCCTCGCCACGTACCCGGGGGCGCGCCGGCCGGGAACGAGGGGCTTCTACGCCACCAGCGGCAACACCTTTGTGGCGGTCGTGGAGTTTGGGCCGAGGCTGCGCGCATGGGCGGTAAGGGAGGGCGGCAACAGCGGGAATCCCGACTCGCCGCACTTCACCGACCAGGCCGAACGCTACGCGAGCGGCAACCTCCGGCCCGTCTATTTCTACCCCGATGACCTCAAGGGCCACATCGAGCGGCGCTACAAGCCAGGCAAGTGAGCAACATAAGAGCGGCACGTGGGGGAGCGGCAGCAGCAGCTGCCGCTCCCTTCGGCTCTCCGTCAGTCTGAGGTCGGCGGCACGCCGACAACGGACCCGTCGGCTGCGGTACGGGGTGCCGGTGCGGCGCCGATGACGATCGGGCGCGCGCCCAGGCACTGCGGGGCGAAGTGGGCCACGATGTAGTCCCAGGTCGCCTTCGCCTCGGCGAAGGTGAAGGACGGCTCGCCCTCAAGGTAGATGTTCAGCAGGCTTCGGGGGATCGACCAGCCGCGCCACCAACTGTTGGTCTTGGGCGAGTACATGATCTTGTCTACCCCGTCGGTGTGGCAGAGGCCGAAGCAGTGACCGAGTTCGTGGATCGGCACGTACTTCCAGATCGCGTCCGGGAGGTTGTCGACGAAGGTGGCGCCGGAGGCGTCATGTGCGTCCAGGCCGCACTGGCTCTCGTGCAGGTTGCTCGCCAGCCCACGCAGCGTGTTGGTGTAGCGGAACACCCCGGCGACGACCGGGTGGCAGAGGTCGGCGGTCGCGCCCGCCGGGTCCGTGGGCTTGTCCCGCCGGCCGAGTACGTCCCGGAGGAATCTGACCTGGGCCGGGCTGGAACCGGTGTGCACGATGTGGCCGGCCTCGGTGACCTCCCGCCGGTCCTGGTCGAAGTCCAGCATCAGCGCCAGCTCGCGGCCCTTCTCGCTGGCCGTCGACACCTTCGTGTCCAGTGCGCCGTCCCGCATCGGCAGCACGATGAACTTCGGCCCCTCCGCACCGCGTGACGTCAGGTAGGCGTCCAGTTCGTCGGCGGAGATCGGGTTGTCGAACTCGCCACCGCCACCGCCGCCCAGCACCGGCCCCTTCTTCAGCGTCTTGTAGCGCTTGCGGTTCCAGAAGCCCTCGTCGAACTCGAAGCCGCAGAGCGCGCGCAGGTTGATCGCGCCCTGCTCGTGCAGTACCACCAGGTTGGGCGCGGCCGGCTCGCGTGGTGACGGGGCTTCCGAGTCGAGCATCGTCCGGTACGCGGTCGCGTGCAGGCGCAGCCCGAACGCGCCGTGGTCGAGGCGGATCGCCTCCTTGATCTCGGCCAGCGTGTCGCCGTCGTACTTCGCCTCCAGCAGGCCGCGTACGTACCGGCGGAGCCGCTCCCGGTTGATCTCCTCGATGATGTATTCGATGGTGTCGCCGAGCAGCACGATGCGGCCCAGCCGGATGATCCCGAGGACCAGTCCGAGCCCGATCCGGAGCAGGCCGTCGAGGATCCGCCGCCAGTCGAGCGTGAAGATGCCGACGATCACGTCCCAGAGCCCGCCGACGATCTCGATGACCGCCTCGACGACGACGGCGACGATCTTGCAGACCGTGCGGACGACCCACTTGCCGACGGTGACGACCACCCAACGGACGACCTTCACCAGGATCGTGACGAACCAGCAGACCCAGCCGCGCGGGTCGTACCAGGGATAGTCCTTGCACCGCTTCTCCTGTCGTTCCTCCCACTCCTCGACGGGTTTGGAGATCTTCTCCTCGACCCATTCGGTGATTTCGGTGCAGACGAGTGCCATGAGATCCCCCTTCCGCGGGTCAGGACGCTGAACGCAGGTGGTGCAGCAGCGCGAGCAGGCGTCGGCGGCTCCACGCCAGGCCGAGGAGCTTGCCGGCGGCGGCCGCCAGCAGACAGCCGAGTACGGCGACGGCGATGCCCCGGCCGCCACTCGGCCAGGCCAGGAGGGAACCGGCTCCGGCGACGACGAGCGCGGCGAGCCCCCAGGCGCAGCCGCAGTCGTTGAACAGGTGGCGGAGGGTTACCGCGGTTCGCTCACGTTCCGTGGTGTCGAGTCCGGGCAGAGTGATGGTGACCCGGTCGAGATGGGGGCGTTCAAGCCACGAGACCAGCGCCTCCGCCCGATCGAGATCCGCATGGCCGGCGATCTCGATGTGCACGGTGTGTCACCTTTCAACGAACACATCCAATGTCGGACGCCGTTCGTCGGCGCGTCAAGTAGTCGGTTCGCGCGGGCGACTGTCGGCTTGGCGACACCATCCTGGACGCCGCCGCTCGCCGGGGCGCACGTTCTCTACACGACGCGATCCCTTCCCGAAATCCAGGAGGGTCGAATGTCAGGGGATTTCCGGGCGAAGACATACACCTACCTGCGAACGACGATGGTCGCTCTGCTGGTCGGCCTGGCCGTAGCGGTGTTCTATCAGACCTGGCGTCAGGGATTCTTCCTCTCGTCGGTGAGTGCCTACTACTACACCCCCGCGCAGGGGATCTTCGTCGGTGCCCTGATCGGTCTCGGCGCATGCATGATCGCTCTGCGGGGGACCACCGATGTCGAGGACGTCTTCCTCAACTTCGGCGGCATGTTCGCGGCCGTGGTCGCGATCGTTCCCACCTCACGTGGCGAGGACTACCGGGCGGCGGTTCGCGCCTGCGAGGAGGCGTCCGGCCCGCTGCTGACCGAGGCAGCGTCGACAAGTCTGGACTGCCCCACGATCCTGGGGTTGGCCGCCGCCACCAGAGCGAACGTCGAGAACAACATGATCGCCCTGCTGGCTGTGGGCGTTCTGGGCCTCCTCGCCACCTTGCTCTTCGCGTTGAGAGACAGATCGAGACACCGCGTCGACACGAGCGACGCCCGGAAGGTCTGGTGGGGATTCGGGGCGGCCTCGATCGTTCTCGCGGGCGGAGGGGTCGCATTCTGGGCGTACGCCGAGTGGTTCATCGACCACGCGCACTATTTCGCCGCTGTTGGCCTGTTGGCCTGCATCGTCATCGTGGCGATGGCCAATGCACTTCGGCGTCAGCGCAAGCAGCGCGGCGATGCTTCGGCGGAGCGAACCCTGCGTGACGCGCTGGTCGGTTCACCGGAGTACTACGCCAAGATTGCGTGGGCGATGGTGGGCGTCGCCACGGTCGGGGCCGCGCTGATGTTTGCCGATGTCATCAGCCTCTTCGTGCTGGAGATTGTCGTGGCCGCGCTGTTCGCCGTGTTCTGGATGGTCCAGACGGTCGAGCAGCTGGACGACGAGCCACCAGGATTCCCGGCAGAGACCTGAAAGTCCGCCTGGTCCGTTCGTCCGGCGTGAGCAGCCATCCGTTGACCCGTGGTCGAGCTACCAACAGCCGGCCGGTCCCTGGTCAGGGGGCCGGGCATGAGGCACGATGGCCTTCGTTTCTGCGCAGCTCAAGCTGAGATTGGTACGTGAGTCATGCCGCTGTCTCGTCGCGTGATCATTTCGGCCGTGGTCGTCACGGCCGCGGTCGGCTCGGGGGTGACCGTCGCCCTCTGGCCGGACAGCGAGCCGCCGTACCGTCCGCCGAGCTCGCACGTGGTCCAGCCGGGCGCGCCGGGCCAGGCGGGCAGAACATTGTCGGAGGAGGACCTGGCGCAGATCTCGCCGCCCAAGTTCACCGCGGCCGACACGCTGTTCATCCAGGGCATGATCCCGCACCACGAGCAGGCGTTGGCGATGACGGCACTCGTGTCGGGCCGTACCGACAACCCGGACATCGCTCTGCTCGCCAAGCGGATCGACGTGTCGCAGCATGACGAGATTGCATTGATGCAGCGTTGGCTCGAGGATCGCGGTGTGCCGACCACGGGGCCGAACGCGGGTCACGGCGGGCACAAGCAGATGCCGGGGATGCTCACCGGCGAGCAGCTCGACCAGCTCAAGCAGGCGCGCGACGTGGAGTTCGACCGGCTCTTCCTCACCTTCATGATTCGTCACCACGAGGGAGCGATCGTGATGGTGCACGACCTGTACGAGTCCGGTGGCGGGCTCGAGCCGGCCACCGACCAGCTCGCCCGGGAGTTCAACGCCGACCAGAGCATCGAGATTCAACGGATGCAGGAGATGCTGGCCAAGATGCGCTGACATCCCAGGTACCGGCGAGGGGCACCTCGGCTCGAAGGTTTCGGGTCGAGGTGCCCTTCGGCTTGTAAAGACCGGCCCCCTTCCGCAAGGCGGAAGGGGGG
>NZ_JBFBAO010000455.1:0-4815 GCF_040682255.1 Micromonospora sp. NPDC051296
GATCGAGATCCAGGTGGTGCCGTTCGACTCCCCGGTGGCGCAGCGGTTGATCACTGCCGCGTTGGCCGACCTAAGTAGCACGAAACGACCTCCGGGGGGTCAATCCCAATCCGTCGTTAGGGGGTCAGTTCCAGTCCGCCGTTGACACAAGTTAGGCACTGCCTCGGTCGGGGTGGTGAACGGACCGGAGGACGAGATCCTTGCCTGGGACGCTGTGGATTGGCGTGCTTGTGAGGAGACCGTACGGCGCTTGCGGCAAAGGATCTTCACGGCGTCGCAGGTGGGGGACCTGAAACGGGTCCGGAATCTGCAGAAGTTGATGCTGCGGTCCCGAGCGAACACGCTGCTGGCGGTTCGTCGGGTCACGGAGGTCAACGCTGGACGTTTGACGGCGGGCGTGGACGGCCGGATCATCCTGGCCGGCCAGGACAAGGCTGATCTGGCGGCGCAGGTCCAACGCCGACAACGGCCTTGGCAGGCCCGCCCGGTCAAACGGGTGTATATCCCGAAAGCGGACGGCCGGCGTCGCCCGATGCGCGAACTACCTGCGCGAAGGCAAACCCGCCCAACGCGGTGCGCTGCTTCACGACGACGACTTCACCATCGTCGCGAAGTACCAGGCCGAGTACCGGGGCCTGGTCCAGTACTACCTGCTCGCCCAGGACGTGTTCCGCCTGGACACCCTGCGCTGGGTCATGGAGACCTCCATGCTCAAGACCCTCGCAGGAAAACACAGGTCCACCGTCACGAAGATGGCCCGCAAGTACAAGACGGTCATCGGCACCCCCGACGGGCCACGGACCTGTTTCCAGGTCACCGTCCCCCGGGACCGGGGCAGGAAGCCACTGGTCGCCCGTTTCGGTGGGATACCGCTCCGCCGCCAACGCGCAGCGGCCCTGACCGATATGTCACCGATCATGGCCAGCACCAAACGCAACGAACTGATCCACCGGCTGCTGGCCAGACGATGCGAGCTCTGCGAGTCCACCAACAGGTTGGAAGTCCATCACCTGCGGAAACTCGCCGACCTCAACCGCCGAGATCGGCCCGACAAACCCGCATGGGTGCACCTCATGGCCAAACGGCGCCGCAAGACCCTCGTGATCTGCCGGAACTGCCACGAGGACATCCACGCCGGTCGGACACGCACATCCACCCGGAACTGATCACTGGAGAGCCGTGTGTCAGGGAAACCGACCAGCACGGTTCGGGAAGAGGCCGACGGAAAAGGACCCACACCATGGGCACCTCGCCGGCGGCCCACTTCACTCTGAGGGGGCGGCGGCGCAGCAATGCGCCGTCGCTACCCGGCCCGGTCGCGGGTCGAAGCGCGGACAGGAGCGGGTTTATGGTGGCCGGATGCTTGACCTGGGCAGGCTAGACCTAGAGGAGATCGCCACTGCGCTCGAGGACCAGACCGACTACGAGCACCGATGGCTGATCAACCCGCGGACCGGCGAGATCGTGTTCTGGACGACGGACGGTGGCATCGACGGACACACGCCCGTCGACCTTGACGACCTCGACCTGGTCGGTATTGATCCGTTGCCTTCCTACGTCTGGTACCAGGACATGGCCGACTTTGCCGAGAGGATCAGTGACGCGGCGGCCGGCCGTAGACTCGCGCGAGCGATTCAGGGCAGGGGTGTCTTTCGGCGGTTCAAGAACGAGTTGCATGGGGAGTATCCGCACCTACTGCCAGCCTGGTACGCCTTCCGCGACGTGCGCGCAAAGCGACGGGCCGTTGAATGGCTGGTCGACAACTCGCTGGTCGACGACGAAACGGGCGAGCGTTTCGTGGCCGAGCATCCAGATCCCCACCTTCCCTGAGCTGGCGCCCGCGCCGCGCGACTTCCTGTACGCCGAACGCACGTAGCTGCCGCGAGCCGATCGCTCTGGGCGCGAAGCCCACACCGGCTTCTCGGCATGCGGACATGCCGACGAGCGAGCGGTGGTGGGCTTGCGATCAAGCAGCCCGGGTGTCGAGCAGTTCGGGCGATGGAAGCTCATCTGGATCCGTCTCCTCGACGCCGACCCACTCGATGCCGCCGAGGACTTCCCCCCGCTGGCGGTCCTCGATCGTGTATAGGAACAGACCGCCATGGGAGCCTCGAACACCCGCATTGACTCTTATGGCCATCCCGAGGCCGCGCCCGTGCTGGAAGTCGATGGACGGGCACCCGCAGCCGCACGTGCCGACGACGACCACTTCCCCCGCCTGGCGCCGCAGGGTTTCAAACGCCCTGGAATTCAACCGCCAGCAGCGCCTCAAGCACCGCTCGCTCTCGCTGAGTCAGCGGCCTCGCGTCCATGCCGATGATCGTCCCATCAGCGACGGCGGTCAGCATCGGCTATTGACGCGATCCGCTCGCCACGCTACGTGACGGCTCCGCCCGGCTGCTCGGCGTGCTGACATGCCGATGTGCGGATATTTGGCCAGGGCCCGGCGCTGTTCAGCGCGCCAGGCTCGCCGTTGTGAGCGTGGTGGCCCGGTCCAGCGGCGCGGTCCAGCCTTGCGGTCCCGGCTGCGGAAGCGTTGCGGCGGGTGTTGCGAGACGGGTGCCGGCATGGCGGGCTCGCGGGGCGTTCAGTTCGCGATACGGACCCGGGCCCACTCCGCGATGCGTGCGGTGACCCAGTCGTCGATCGGCCTGGTGAGCTGACCCCGGTACCGCCACAGTCCCGGCGGTCCGGGGTCCCGGCGTAGCAGGTGGGTGAGGTCGGTCGGCACTTCGCCGTCGAATGGGCCGGTGACGAGCCGGCCGATGCGTGCCACGTCGGCCGGGTCGACCTGGATGTCCTTGCTGCCGGTGATCGCCAGCACCGGCCGGTCGATGGCGGCCAGGTCCGGGCCTGAGTCGTGGGCCATGTACTCGCGCAGCCACCTGTCCGTCAGGCGCGAGCGTGGCATCCGGTCGTGCCGGTCGGTAGTGGACCTGCGGACCCGGTCGCGCTCGCGGGCCTGACGGCGCGCCAGTATCGGGCCTAACGGTCGCAGAGGCCGTGGCAGCGTGGTCGCGATCCGGTCGCTCTGCCAGGCCATCACTCGTTCGCCAGGCTGCGCGGCACCCGCGAGCAGCACATACCCGGCCGGCGGTGGAGCGGCCCGTACGAGGTTGGCCGCCAACACCGCTCCGGTCGAGTGCCCGACGACGAAGACCCGCTCCGGGTCCACCACAGGGTGGGCATGCAACGCAGCGAGGGCGGCTGCGGCGTCGCCACACTCGTCGTGGAAGCCGGTGCTCAGGTAGTCCCCGCCCGAGGCGCCAACGCCCCGCTTGTCGTAGCGCAGCAGGACGTAGCCGTGGTCGGCCAGTGCGACCGCGAGCGCCTGGCCCAGTCCCAGCGCCATCCCGGGCATAGCGGAGTTGCGGTCGATCGGGCCGGAGCCGTTGATGAGTAACGCGGACGGGTGGCGGCCGTCCCCGTCGGGCCGGGTGAGCGCGCCGGCCAACAGCGCTCCGGTGGCCGGGATCTCGACAGTCTGCTCCCGCAACGATCCGCCCTTCGTTCTCACTCCTGAGAATCATCGAAGTTCAAGCTAACATTCTCGATTGTGACAATCAACGCCCAGCCGGTGCGACCCAGCGCTGGAATCGTGGAGACCGTGCTCCATCCGGTCCGGTTGCGCATCGTGCACGCGCTCATGGACCGCGAGCTGACCGCCCGCCAGCTCAGCGCCGAACTCAGCGACATCCCGCAGGCCTCGCTCTACCGACATGTCGGGCGCCTGGTAGACGCGGGGGTGCTGCGAGTGACCCGCGAGGAGCGGGTACGCGGCGGCACGCAGCGCACGTACACGGTGGTGGAGTCCGCGGTCGCCCTCGGCCCCCGCGACCTCGACGCCGCCTCCCCCGCCGACCACCAGCGCTACTTCATCGCGTTCGTCGGCGCGCTGGTCGCCGGGTTCGAGCAGTACCTGCGAACCGCCGGCGCCGCCCCCACCCGCGACGGCGTGGCGTACCAGCAGATTCCGCTCTGGGTCACCCCGGCCGAGTCGCGCGAACTCGCCGCCACGATCACCAACCTGCTACGCCCCCTGCGCGCGCGAACGGGTGGCCGGCGGCGACGCCGGACGACGTTCGCGATGATCGTGCACCCCGACCCGGCCACCTAGCGCGCATCCGCTCATGCCGCTTCCCGCACGCTGGCCAGTCGGCGTCGCTACCGGTCAGTCGCTCTGCGGCACCGTGACGAAGCCCTCGGTCCACCTGTCTTCATCGAGGACGTAGGAGTCGATAAGAAAGCAGTCCGGCTCGTCGCGGAACCCCGGAAGCCTTCGTGCAGCTACGACGCGCTCGTCCGCCTTCTGCTGGCTCGAATAGACGCCAAGGATCTTCAGGTCGTCTCCGGCCTCCTCGTCCCAGACCAGCTCGCCGTCCTCGCCCGGATGCGCTGTGGGCCTGCCGTCGACGAAAGGCGCGTGCCGGACATGCCAGAGCAGGAATACGTCCACGGGTTGACCGTACGGCCTGTGCGATCATCACGACCCTCGGCCCGGCAGCCGGACCGGTGCACGCTTCTGCCGCCGTTTGCCGCACGTTCGGGTTCGGTTCGAGAGCCACTTCACTGCCGTGCCTCCGCCTGGTCGATGATGTGATCATGGCTGGCATCGTCGAGATCCACGTCCCGTTGACCCCGACTCCGGGTCTTGAGCCGGGCGTCTACCCGTTTCCCTGGATCGAGCAGGTCGAGGACTTCTTGGTCGACTTGGAAGATGAACGCCGCAACGCTGCGGACCACCACCACGACCTACGACAGCGCCGGCCGGGCGTACGAGACCAGTGTGGCAGTGGCGTCCGGGCTCGGCGCCGC
>NZ_JBFBAO010000456.1:0-4796 GCF_040682255.1 Micromonospora sp. NPDC051296
AGATTCGGATACCGCTCCAACAACGCCTGCGCCGCCGACCGCAACCCCTCCGGATCCACCACACCCTCAAGATCCACCACAAGCTGCACGGTGTACGCGTCCACCTCGGACGACTCGAACAGGCCGTGGAAGAGCAGGCCCTCCTGGAGCGGGGAGAGGGGGAGTTCCGCCATCTCGGCCTCGTCCTCAAGCGGCCCAGTCGCGTCGCGCTCGGCGTGCCGGATCAGTGCGGCCAGCGCCTCGAACCAGAGGTCGGCCAGCTGCGGCACATCGGGCAGCAGGCGCCCGACCCAGGTCCAGGTGGCGACCAGTTCGGCACCGTCCGGGCCGTCGACGGCCGCGGCGTCTACGGTCACCGGGTGCGACAGCGGCAATGCAGGGTCCTGTCCGGCGACCATGAGGCCATCCAGCTCAGCCACCCAGTCGGCGTCCGGCGCAGCGGTGAACCGGCCGAGGTAGTTGAATGCGAGACCGGGACTGGGCAGGTCGCGCAGCGCAGCGCTGTCCGGGTCGAGGTAGCGCAGCAGGCCGTAGGTCACTCCGGCGGGCTGCGTGCGGACCTGCTCGCGGACCGCGCGCACCACCTCGCCGGCGACGGGGCCGCCGGACCAGGCAGCCGCCTCCTCGAACCCGGCGAGGTCGAGGCGCACCGGGTAGAGGCTGGTGAACCAGCCGACCGTGCGGGACAGGTCGGCGCCCGGCACCACCTCGTCGCGGCCGTGGCCCTCGACGTCCACCAGCAGCGGGCCGGCGGCGGCGCGCCAGCGACGCACGGCCATGGCGAGCGCGGCCAGCAGTACGTCGCCGATCTCGGCGTGACAGGCCGACGGCACCTCGGTGAGCAGGGCCGCGGTCGCCGCGGCCGGCAGCCGGAGGGTGAGCCGCTCGGCGCTGCCGTGGGTGTCCTCGAACCGCAGGTCGGCGGCGGCAGGGCCGGCCACCGAGCAGTCGAGCAGCCGCTGCCAGGCGCTGAAATGTTCCCGGGCCGGCGGCACTGCGGCGGGCAGAGCTCTGGCCCAGCCGCGGAACGAGGTGGGCACCGGTGCGAGCGGAGTGCCGTCGCGCCACGCCTGCGCCAGGTCGGGTAGCAGGATCCGCCAGGATACGCCGTCCACCACCAGGTGATGCGCGACCAGCACAAGCTTGCCGGGGACGTCGCCCCGATCGAACCAGACCGCCTGGAGCATGACGCCCGCGGCAGGCGCCAGCCGCTGCCCGGCCGCGGCCGCGTTTCGGGCGACGACAGCGGCCAGCGACGGCTCGTCCAGCCCGGCACAGTCCACCCGTGACAGACAGGAGGCGGCGTCCACCGCGTCCCGCGGCTGGACCTCCAGCTGGAGATCCGGACCGGGCACCACTCGCATACGCAGGGCGGCGTGGCGGTCGAGCACGGCCTGTAGCGCCGCCGCCAGCCGCTCCTGGCCGAGGCTCGCCGGCACACGTAAGGCCAGCGACTGGTTGAAGCCGTCGACCCGGGTGGCCCGCTCGGCCAGCCAGCCGACGATCGGCGTACGCGGGACCGGCCCGACCGCGTCGGCGTCGCCAGCAGCCGGCAGCGCCCTGGCCGGCGCACCCGCGATCGCCGCGAGCCGGGCCACGGTGCGCTGCTGGAACACGTCCGCTGCGGTGAACCGCAGGCCGTGCCGACGCGCCCGGCCGACCAACTGAAGCGCGAGGACGCTGTCGCCGCCCAGCTCAAAGAAGCCGTCGTCAACGCCCACCCGGGGCACCTCGAGCAGCTCGGCGACCAGCCCGCAGAGAACCTCCTCACGGCGGTCTGCCGGGCCGCGGTCGGTGACCAGGCCGATGGCCGGCGCCGGCAACGCGGCCCGGTCAAGCTTGCCGTTGGCGGTCAGCGGCAGCGCGGCCACGGTGACGAACGCGGCCGGGACCATGTGTTCGGGCAACGACGCCGCCACGTGCCGGCGCAGTTCCTCGTGGTCAGGCGCGTCGCCACGTGGCACCACGTAGGCGACTAGGCGGCGCTCGGCGCCGCCGTCCTGGCGGGCAACGACGGCGGCACGGGCGACCCATGGGTGGCGGGTCAGCACCGTCTCGATCTCGCCCGGCTCGATCCGGTACCCGCGAAGCTTCAGCTGGTCGTCGACCCGGCCCAGGTAGGTGAGCACCCCATCGGAGTCCCAGCGGGCCAGGTCGCCGGTTCGGTACATCCGGCTGCCTGCTGGGCCGAACGGGTCGGCAAGGAACCGGGACGCGGTCAGACCGGTCCGGCCCAGGTAGCCGCGGGCCACGCCGGCACCGGCCACGTACAGCTCCCCCGCCACCCCGGGCGCCACCGGACGGAGGCGGCGGTCCAGCACGTACACCCGCATGTTTCGCATCGGCCGGCCGATGGCGACCGCGCCGTCCGGCACCGCAGCCGCCTCCGGCCCGATGCGCAGCGCGACGCAGCCCACGGTCGCCTCGGTGGGACCGTACTCGTTGATGATCGCGGCACCGGGCCGGGCCGTCCGCCAGCGCTGCACCACCTCGCCCAGCAGCGCCTCGCCGCCGACCACCAGGTCGGTGGTCGGCGAGCAGCCGGCCGGCAGGTCGAGCAGGACCGGCAGGTGGCTGGGCGTCACCTTGACAAACGTGGGCCGCACCGGACCGTCGGCGGCGTCGGCGAGGTCGTCGAGCAGCACGGTCCCGCCCAGCACCAGCGGTCCCCACAGCGCGGTCACGGTCAGGTCGAACGAGATGGACGAGTGCAGCAGCGCGGTGCCGGCCAGGCCGGGGTAGTCCTCGCGGCAGGCGGCCAGGTAGTGGGCCAGCTGGCGATGCTCGACCACCACGCCCTTGGGTCGCCCGGCGGAGCCTGAGGTGTAGATGACGTACGCCGGGTCCTGCGGCCGCGGCGTACGAGCCGGAGCCTCGGCGTCCGGCCAGCTGCCGCCAACCAGCAGGCGGGGCGCGGCCGAGTCGGGCAGCCGGTCCTGGTCGGCCGCGGTGGTTAGCACCAGCACGGCGGCCGAGTCGTCCAGCAGGTAGCGGATGCGGTCCGGCGGATAGGCCAGGTCGACCGGTACGTACGCGGCGCCGGCCTTCAGCACCGCGAGCAGACCGACCAGCAGTTCGGGCGTACGGGGCATGGCCACCGCGATGTGCCCGCCCGGGCCCGCGCCGAGCTCGACCAGGTGGCCGGCCAGCCGGTCGGCCGCAGCGGAAAGGTCGCGGTAGGTCAGCGTCCGCCCGCCACCGACGACGGCGGGCCTGTCCGGGGTGGCGGACGTCTGCGCCGCCACCATCTCGGGCACCGAGGCAAGCGCCGTGGGCATGGCGGTGTCGTTCCAGCCCACCAGCACCCCGTGCCGTTCCTCGTCGGTCAGCACCGGCACGGCGCCGATCCGTTGCTCAGGGCCAGCGGCCAGCCGATCCAGGAAGGCGCGGATCCGGGCGGCGTGCGCGGCTACCTCCACGTCTGTGTAGCGGCCGGGGTGGGCGCAGAGTTCGACCCGGATCTTGGAGCCGTCCGACCCGCCGAAGACGTTGATCAGCAGGTCGTGCACCGGGCCGGTGGCGAGTTGGTGCACGTCGGCGCGGAGGCCGCCGAAGAGCAGGGTGTCGTCGAACGTGATGACGTTGAGGCTGGGCCCGGTCAGCGGCGCGGCACCAGCCCGGCCGAGCTCGCGGTGCAGCTCCTCACCCCGGTAGCGCTGGTGTCGCAGCAGCAGCGTGATCTGCTCGGTGGTGTGTCGGATCAGGTCGGTGAACGTGGTGTCTTCCAGCGGGCGCAGCCGCAGCGGCAGCTCGTTCACTGTCATGGCTGGCGTGGTGAGCGCCGCGCGGCTGGTGCGGCCGATCACCGGCAGGCCGAGCACGACGTCCTCGGCGCCGGTCATCTGGTGCAGGTAGGCCGCGACCGCGGCGATCACCGCGGCCGACCAGAACCCTCGGGCGCCGCGGGCCACCGCAGCCAGGTCCTCCGCGCGCGAGAGGGTGAACTCAATGCGATGCGGCGCTCTGGATGCGGCCACCACCGGCCCGCCGCTCAGGGTGGTGGTCTCGGGAGCGCCGGGCAGCGCCGCCAGCCAGTACGCGCGGTCCCGGGCCCGACCGGCGTCGGCCTGCTCATCGCTCAGCAGCGTGGCGAGCGGCGCGAACGGGCTAGGCGCCGGCTCGGCCCCGGCGAGCAGGGCACTGTAGACCTCGGCCACCCGGCGGCAGTAGAGCGCCTGACCGAACCCGTCCAGCTGGAGGTGGTGGTAGCGCACATACCACAGAACCCGGTCCGGGCCGATCCGGATCGCTGCCTGCCGCAGCAGCGGGTCGCGCAGCGGGTCGACGACGGTCTCCAAGTCGGCGCGCATCCACCGCTCGGCGGCCTCGGTGCCGTCGAGGTCCAACACCTCCCAGGACGGCTCGGTCGCGCCGTCGGCCACCTGCCATACCCGGTCACCATCGGTCACGAACCGAACCCGCAGTGCCTCGGTCTCGGCCACCACCCGGCGGACGGCGCGTTCCATCAGTGTCAGGTCGGCGGCGCCGCGGATGTCCAGGTACGCACCGCAGTTGTACTGCGGGCTGTCCGGGGCCAGCCGTTGGGCGACCCACACGCCGGACTGGGCCGCAGTGAGCGGCCGCCGGATGGCGGAATTGCGGGACGTCCCCGCAGCTTGGGATGACACTGCCGTCGACTCCATCTGTGGATGCGGGACTGTCGGGTTACGCGGGGGCGGTGCGCCGCTCGGCAATCTCCCTGGCGACGGCGACGCTGAGCGCGTCGACCGTGGGGTGGTCCCAGACGATCGTGGGCTCGAGGGTGAGGCCCCACTCGTCCTCGATCTCGGCGGCGA
>NZ_JBFBAO010000457.1:0-4795 GCF_040682255.1 Micromonospora sp. NPDC051296
GGACCACCGCGGTCCCGTCCCGCGACGCGTCCCGGTATCGCCATGGCACACCCCCGCGATGCCGGGTTAGCATCACCGCCATGACCTGGCGACATTGATGAGTCCTCCGAGGCCGTGGGCCGCCCGCGGTCGCCGTTGCACCGGCGTCCGTGACCCGTCCCACCTGGAAAGGCCTCATGACCCTCACCTCGACGGGTGTCCGCCGGCTGGCGGCCACCCTCTACGCGTACGCGTTCCTCACCGACCTCGTCCTGCTCTACCCGGTGTACGCGCTGCTGTTCGCCGACACCGGCCTGTCGGTCCGGCAGATCTCCTCGCTGTTCGTGATCTGGGCGCTGGCCGGCATCGTGCTGGAGGTGCCCTCCGGCGCGTGGGCTGACGCGACCTCGCGGCGCCGGCTGCTCTGCCTCGCCCCGCTGTGCACGGCCGCCGGCTTCGCCCTGTGGACGTTCACGCCGTCCTATCCCGCGTTCGCCGTCGGGTTCGTCCTCTGGGGAGCCGGCGGCGCGCTCGCCTCCGGTGCGCTGGAGGCACTGGTCTTCGACGAACTCGACCACCTCGGCGCCGCCGACCGGTACGCCCGCACCATCGGCCGGGCCCGCACCGCCGGCACCGTCGGCGTGCTCGGGTCGATCCTGTTGGCCGGTCCGGTGCTCGGGCTCGGCGGCTACCTGGCCGTCGGTGCCGCCAGCGTGGCGGCCTGCCTGCTCGCCGCGGCCGTCGCCGCCCGCTTCCCCGAACACCACCGGCCCGCCGCCGACGCCGAGGAGCCCGGCTGGTGGCCGGGCCTGCGGGCGGGCATCGTCGAGGTACGCGGCGACCGGGCGGTACGCGCAGCCGTGCTGCTGGTCGCGGCGGTCACCGCGGTCTGGGGCGCGCTGGACGAGTACACCCCGCTGCTGGCCCGGGACACCGGCGTCGCCCTGACGACGGTGCCCCTGCTGCTCCTGCTCGTCACGGTCGGGCAGATCGCCGGTGGCCTGCTCGCCCCGGCCGGCCAGCGGCTGCGCACCCCCGGGTACGCGCTCCTGCTGGCCGGCTCGGCACTGGCCCTGGCCGGGGGCGCGCTGCTCCGCCGGCCGGCCGGGTTCCTGCTGGTGGCCGTGGCGTTCTGCGGCCTCCAACTCGCCTCGGTGCTGGCCGACGCACGGTTGCAGGCGCGGATCAACGGGCCCGGCCGGGCCACCGTCACCTCGCTGGCCGGGATGGCGACCGACCTGACCATCATCGTGGTGTACGCCGGGTTCGGCCTGGTCGCCACCGTGGCCGGCAACGGGGTGGCGTTCGCGGTCGCCGCCGTGCCGTACCTGCTGGTCGCGGCGACGCTGGCGACCCGGGTGGCAGGTGGCCGGACCCGGCCCGAGCCGGTGCCGGATCCGACGCCGCCCGTCCGGACCGACGGGTGACGGCCGCCGGTCAGGGCTACTCGGCGTCGAGGTAGACCCAGCGCCCGTCCTCGCGGACGAAACGGCTGCGCTCGGTCAGCGTGCCGGGGCGGCCGCCCTCGCGGTAGTGGGCGCGAAATTCCACGGTGCCCGTACTGTCGAACAGGCCGCCCTGGTCAGCGCCGACGATCTCCAGACCGGTCCAGCGCTGGGCGAGATCGAGGAGCAGCCGGGGCGGCCGGGTACGGCTGTGCCAACTGCGCAGCAGGTAGTCCGGCTCGCCGACGACGAAGGCGGCGTATCGGGACCGCATCAGCGCCTCGGCCGTCGGCGCGTCGGCCTCGCCCCGGTGCAACCGCCCGCAACAGTCCGCGTACGGCAGACCGTGCCCGCACGGGCACGCTCCGGTCACCTCGGCCCGCCGCGCCGGTCGTCTGTCTCGCTTGGCCACGCTGCCATCCTTCCCGCCCCGGCACCGGCCGGACCCGCGGGGGTCGCCGCCGTATCCGCGCATCGGCTGCGGTGGATGGTAGGGTGCGCCGATGGCGCGGTCAGCCGCAGTTGCGCTCGCCCCGGGTGTCTGGCGCATCCCCACCGCCGGTCGGGCGCTGGTCAACTCGTACGCCCTGGTCGCCGACGACGGCAGCGTCACCCTCGTGGACTGCGGGGTGAAGCGCGCGCCGGCCCGGATCGTGCGCGGGCTGGCCGCGATCGGCAAGCGGCCCGCCGACGTCACCCGGATCGTGCTCACCCACGCCCACCCCGACCACGTGGGCGGGGCGGCCGAGGTGGCCCGCCGCACCGGCGCGCCGCTCGCCCTGCACGCCGCCGACGTGCCGTACGCCGAGGCCGGCAGGGCCGCGCCGGGAGATCCGACGGTCGGTGGCGCGCGGCTGTTCGCCCGCCTGTCGTCGGGCCGCTTCCCGGCCTTCGAGGTGGCCCAGCTGCTGGCCGACGGAGACCTGCTCGACGTCGGCGGCGGGCTGCGGGTGGTGCACACCCCGGGCCATTCGCCGGGTCACGTGTCGCTGTTGCACGAGCCGACGCGGGTGCTGATCACCGGCGACGCGCTGTTCAACGTGGCCGGCGTCCGGTGGCCCGTGAAGGCGTTCTGCGCCGACTTCCGGATGACCCAGCGCACCGCGCACGTGCTCGGCGAACTGGAGTACGACGTGGCCGCCTTCACCCATGGCCCGGAGATCACCGATCGGGCCCGGGAGCGGATCCGGAGCTTCCTCGGGCGGTTGTCCCGAGGGTGAACCGCCGCTCAGCGGGACCCGGTCCGGGCGCCGCGCCGGCTGCCGAACGACTCCATCGTCGTCGCCTTCTTCGCTGGCGTCGTGCTGGCCGCGCGGGACCGCGATGCCGCAGCCTGGGTGGCCGCCGTCTTCCTCGTCGCCGCCTTCTTCGTCGTCGTCTTCTTCGCCGGGGCCCTCGTGGCCGGTGCCTTCCCGGCCGGCGCCCTCTTCGTTGCCGCCTTCGTTGTCGCCCTCTTGGCTGTCGCCTTCTTCGTTGTCGCCCTCTTGGCGGTCGCCTTCTTCGTTGCCGCCTTCTTGGTGACCGCCGCTTTCTTGGTGACTGCCGCGGCCTTCTTGACCGCCGGTGCCGTCTTCGCGGCGGCGCCCTTCTTCGGGGTGGTGGCCTTCTTCGCGGCGGTGGCCTTCGCAGTGGGCCGGCGGGTCGGGGCGGCCGTGGCGGAGACCGTCTTCTTGCGGGCGGTGCGTGCGCTCGTCGGCGTGGGCTTCTCGCCGGGCGTCTTGGCGGCCGTCGCGCCGGTGGCCCGCTTCGCCACGGTGGCCACCTTTTTCGCCGCCGCCTTGCGCGGCATCGGGGCCTTGCGTGCCCCGGTGTGCTTCCTGGCCCGTCCTGCCTGCGCCATCGTCGCTCCTCGGGATCTGCCGTGGCGCAGGTCTTCCCGGCGCTCTGCCGGTCAAACGCCCGCGACCGGCCGGCGCCGTCAGGCTGCGGGGGCTCGGGCGGCAGCCTCGCGGCCCTGTGCCGGCCAGCGCGATCCCGCCACCGCTAGCTACGTCACCACCGCCCGCGCCGCGCTGCCTCCTGTGCCCGCGCCGCGCTGCCTCCTGTGCCCGCGCCGCGCCGCCTCCTGTGCCCGCGCCGTGGTTCACGGCATGGGCACGGTGCGGTGCCGCTTCGGGTGCCCGCGCCCGTCGATCACGGCACGGGCACGGTGCGGTGCCGCCTCAGGCGGCCGGCGCGGCCAGCCGGACCACCACCCGCGCCACGGCGGTGCCCAGTCGTGGCGCGGCCACCAGGGCCACCGTCGCGCCGACAGGCCCGCGCCCGTCGATCACGGCACGGCACGGTGCCGGCGCTGCGGAACTGGCCGCGCGCCTGTCGCGGAGTGGGTCTCACCCGACTCGCTGGTCTGGCTGGTGGAGTGGGGCCGCCGGTCACAGCGTCGCTGCGTTGGCCGCGTGGCGACGGCGACGGGCCAGGATGACGGCACCACCGAGCGCGGTGACGAGCAGGGTCGCGCCGGCGACCAGCGTTCCGGTGCGGTCGCTGCCGGCGCGGCCCCCGGCCTGGGCACCGCCGATCGGGGCGACCGTGAAGGTCGCGCTACCGCCGGGAGTGCTGTCGCCACAGGTGGCCACCACCGTGTACCTGCCCAGGGTGAAGCCGGCGGTGAACAGTTCGGCGCTCAGCCCGCCGCTCGCCGGGGCGGTGGTCGAGCGGACGTTCTGGTCCCGGTCGGGCCCGCTGACGTGGAAGATCGCGTCGCCGGCGTTCGGGTTGCAGCTGGTGGCGGTAAGTAGGGCGGTCCCACCGACCGGGGTGGTCGACGGCGACACGGTGGTGTCGGCCAGTGCCGCGCCCGGCAGCAGCAGCGCGCCGAGCGCAATGCTGCCAAACGCCGGTACGAGAACCCTGGTCGCCTTCATACGCGTCTTCCCTCACCGTGTCGTCCGCTGATTGATGGGACGTCGTTCGGGTGGCCAACTCAAAGCACAGGTGTGCCCAACACTAGGTGGGCCGGGCGCCCGATCCGGTGAAAACGAGGAGTTCTCGTCGCCGTCCCGTGTCGGCCTCGGATGCGGAGGCGTCGCGGAAGACCCGGGCACGGATTCGGTGGGTGCGGAATCACGCCGACGATCCCGTGGTCGGTGCAGGTTTGGCTGCCCGGAACGGTGGCCACGAGTCGCCGGTGGCCTGCTGCGCGCCGAGGTCGACCGGGCTGTCCTGGTGTCACGGCTGGGCGGATGGCGAGTTCCGCGTGGCGTCCGGCTGATCGCACCGAATGTCCGTTTCCGGGCGGCGGCTGGCCGGAATCGGCGGCGGGGTGGGGGCGTTGTGACCCGTGGCTGATCGAGCAGGGCCGCTTGCCCTCCGTGGGTGTGGGTGTGGCCGGCGGTTCGGCGGAATGATCCGGGCCGGTCGGTCGTTGTACA
>NZ_JBFBAO010000458.1:0-4773 GCF_040682255.1 Micromonospora sp. NPDC051296
ATGACATCGAGGACATGCTGATCACCCTCGGCGGGCAGTACCACATCATCCGGCCGCTCACCGGTTCCAACGGCAAGGGGCTGTTTCTCTACCTGATGCTCAGCAAGACCCGGTCCAACCTGGCACTCGCCCGGCACCAGCTGCGCACCATCGAGGAGCAGCTGGAACTGTGAGCACCGGCGACACGTTCCTGCCCCGCCGTACCGCACAGCGGCCGGACCTCCCGCCGCCGCCCAAGCTCCCGCCGTCGTTGGCCGGCAACCCGTCGCTGCCGTACCCGGCGATCGGCAGCGAGTTGGCCGAGCTGCGCCTACAGATCCCCGGGGTGCACGGCAGCGTGCTCGGCGGGGTGGACGGCCTACTCATCACGCACGAAGCACCGCCCGGGATGGACCCCGACGACCTGGCCGCGATGGCGGCGGCGACCTTCGGCCTCGGCCGGCAGGTCAGCCTCCGCCTCGGCCACGGCGAGTTCCGCCAGTCCACCGTCCGCAACCAGGCCGGCTACTTCGCCGTGTACGCGGCCGGCCCGCAGGCCCTGCTCTCCGTGGTCGGCCACGACGCGATCAACGTGGCCCGGCTGCACATGTACGCCCCACCGGTAGCCGAACGTCTCGCCAAACTCCTCGCCCAGGTCTGACCGCCACCGTCGGCACCCCGACCAGGCCGCCGCTGCGCACCTCGCCTGCGCCACAAACCCGGGCTCACCGCCATCGCGTACGCCACGCGGCGACCCGCGTGTTCCTCGCTACGCGATGGCGGTGAGCCCGCCGCGTTTCAGCCGGCGTCAGGCTCGCCGATGAACGCGTCGACCTGGTCGGCCTTCCGATCGTCCGGATCGTCGAAGAAGGCCACATCCACCTCCATCGAGGCAGTGGCTTCCAACGGAAGATCACCTTCCGGAATCGTCCCCAGCACCGACTGGCTGCCGATGATGAGCGTCGCGCTGCGCAGCGGGCAAGCCCAAAGCTACGCAGCACGCCCAGTGCCCACCGGCTGGCGCGGAGAGCGGAAAGCCCGGAGGCCGCCGCAGACGAATCGGGTGTGGGAGTGGTGGAGGTTCGTCGCCGGCAGCCGGCCGTCGCCGCGCCCGAGCAGCGCGGCACCGGGGAGGGCACGCCGGGTCCGCGCGGCGGGTCGCGGCTGCGGACCGGTCGCGGTCACTGAGCCTCCGGCGGGGACGCAACGACTCCAGGATGGCCGGGGCTCCGTCCGCGCGTTGCGTCCGTGGGTGGTTGCGGTAGGCTATCCCGCCAGCCGACGACCCGGGCGAGCCGAGCAGACCGCCCGCTCCCCTGGCGGGCGGGTCGGCGGCAGACAGGGCTGCCAGGGCTACGGGTGGGGACAGCGCAGGGCAGGTTGCGACCGTACGATGCGCCGGTGACCCAGCAGACAACGCGCTGACCGCCGCGCCCGGTGTTGGCGGCGCTGGCGGTCCTGATCGTGGGCTACGCCAGCGTCATCGCTTGTGGTCCGTGGACCGACGCCGCCAGCGTCACCGGTAGTTTGATCGCCATAGCCGTTGCCGTCGCCTTGGTCTACGGCGTGTGGCGCGGTAACCCGTTGGCCCAGGGCGTCATCGTCTTGGCGATGGCCGGCAACCTGATATTCGGCCTTCTTCAGCATGCAGAGATCGGGTGGGTACGGGCAGCCAACATGGTGGCAGCCTTGGTCATCGTCGTATTGCTGCTGGTGCCTCGGTCGTCACGGCGGTGGGTTGCTGGCCCTCCTGTTGACTCCGCCCCAAAACCCGCCCACGACAGCGACCAGCCGATTGACACCGAGGCGCTGTGGAAGGAGACGGACGCCGGCGAGCGCCGGTAGCCGGGGCCGCCTCTGCCTCACGTTGTAGTCGGAGAGAGGTACGGGGCAGTAGGGCACACAGCCGGCACAAGACACATCGGGCTGGGTGACCAACTGGGTGACGACCGGAGCGGCCGACGCCGGACGCCCACGGACGGTGGTGGACTGTTCCGGCAGCTCACTCCAGCTACTCGCGCAGCTCAGCGACCGCTGATGGTTCTTTCGAGACGAAAGAGTCAGGCTCTGCCAGCAGGACGTTGGTCGACGCCGCCGACAACTGGCCCTGAACTGTGGAAACAGTTGCGGCGTTACTTCCTCCCCTGAACGGGTGTTGCCCTCCGGTGGTGTTTTCGCGCGTAGATGAAGGCAGCCAGACCAAGGATTGCCAGAGCACCGGCGATCGATGCTGCGATTTGAAACCTCTGCTCGAACGCGAGGGCTTCCGCGTTCTCTTGCTGGATGGCCTCGGGCGTCGGGTCCTGATCAGGCAGGGTGATCCCGTTCCAGAACGTAAGGCAGGGAAGCAGACACGAGGCCAACATCAGGAGGACCCCGACGACCGTCAGCATGCGTGCACGGGACACGACGACAGGCTCCCACAGCCTTGATCGTCACGCTGTCCCGGAGGAAACCGGATCCGTCGACACCTCCAGCGATTGGGTCGCGGAGCGCGGGGCGTGCCGGCTTCCGAGCGGGTCGACGAGGACCAGGTCCAGGCCGTCACCAGGCCGTCGGAAGCCGTTCGTCAGAGACCAACGACGACCACTGGTGACGACGTATGCCCAGGTGACACGGCGTGATCGGCCCGATCACCGGCCCGAGGTCGCGGATGCGGACGGACACCGCCAGACGAAGTGCTCAGAATTTACAAACGAGGGATCGGCCTGGGCCGTCACCGGGCCGTCTGGGTCGTTGCTGGGCCGTCAAGCGCCGACCAAAGATGACCGAGGACGACCAGCAGCACCCGAAGAAACAGCAGGTCAGCCACCACATGAGGGCGGCTGAGCTGCGGCGACGGACGAGTCGACCTGTACGCCGGATTCTGTGCGCGGCGCGTACCCCGAGGGGTTTGCGCCGGCGGCGGCCATCCATCTCGGCCTGCCGTTGCCGACAGGCTCGTGCGGCCTACCCGCAGACATCGGGCGGGCCGCCCTCAAGCGTCTGCGCGGGTCGTCATCTTGCGGTGACGGCCCTTTCTTGGCCTTGCTCCGGGTGGGGTTTACCGAGCCACCCCGGTCACCCGGGGTGCTGGTGGGCTCTTACCCCACCGTTTCACCCTTACCGTCCCCGATGGGGCCGGCGGTCTGTTTTCTGTGGCACTGTCCCGCGGGTCACCCCGGGTTGCCGTTAGCAACCACCCTGCCCTGTGGAGTCCGGACGTTCCTCGGCGGCGGGCCGCAGCCCGCCGACGCGACCGCCCGGTCGACTCGTCCGTCGCTCACACATCCTAACGACACCGGGTCAGCCGCTATTGCCGTGCCCGGCTCGGCTGTGACGCGGATGGTCGGACCGGCCGGCGTCGGGACGAGCGGAATAATGTCCGGGTGACGCTGCCACCGTTTCCTGAGTCCACGGTCCCGGCCGCCGGGCGGGCCGAGGTGTTCCTGCGCTACCTCGACTACTTCCGGGAGAGCGTGCTGGCGAAGGTCTCCACGTTGGCCGAGGACGAGCAGCGGCGCAGCAGGTTGCCTTCCGGCTGGACCCCGCTGGAGTTGCTCAAGCACCTCCGCTACGTCGAACTGCGATGGATCGAGTGGGGTTTCCAGGGGCGCGACGTCGGAGACCCGTGGGGTGATCGGCGCGGGGAGCGGTGGTACGTCGCGCCGGAGGAGACCTGTGCGGAGCTGACAGCCGCGTTGCGTACGCAGGGCGCGCACACCCGCACGGTGGTGGAGAGCAGCGACCTGGCGACGCGTGGGGTGCCGGGGCCGCGATGGAACGGCGCGGACCCGGCGCCGCTAGAGCGAGTGCTGTTCCACCTGGTCCAGGAGTACGCCCGCCACCTCGGGCAGCTCGACATCGTGGCGGAACTGGCCGGCGGCGTGGTCGGGGAGTAGGCCGAGGCTGGGACACCGTCCCGGGCCGACGGCGGCGCGGGTCGGGGGTACTAGCCTTCGGGGTCATGGATCTTGCCGATGGCGCGTTGCTGCTCGCCGCTGGGCTGGCTGCGGGCACGGTCAACGCGGTGGCCGGGGGTGGTTCGCTGATCACGTTCCCGGCGCTGCTCGCCGTCGGGCTGCCGCCGGTGCCGGCGAACGTCAGCAACTCGGTGGCGGTCTTCCCCGGGTACGGCGCCGCCGTGGCGGGCAGTCGGGTGGATCTGCCCCGGGGACGCCTGCTGATCACGCTGGTGCCCACCACGATTGTGGGCGCGTTGGCCGGGGCCGCGCTGCTGCTGGTCACCCCGGCCCGGGCGTTCGAGGTGGTCGTACCCTTTCTGGTGCTGGGGGCGACCGCGGTGCTGGCGTTCCAGGATCCGCTGCGCCGGCTGGTCGGCCACCCGCGCGACCTGCCACCGCGCCGCCGGGCCGTCACGATCCAGGCCATGGTGGCGCTGGCCGCGGTGTACGGCGGCTACTTCGGCGCCGCCGTCGGGGTGATGCTGGTTGCCGGCCTGGCCCTGGTGCTGGACGCGACGTTGGCCCGGGTGAGCGCGATCAAGAATCTGCTCTCCGCCGTGATCGGCCTGACCACGGTGGTCGTCTTCGCGCTCGCCGGACCGGTGAACTGGGCGGCGGTCGCGCTGCTCGCGCCGGCCACGCTGGTCGGCGGGTACGCCGGGGCCCGGCTGGTCCGCCGCCTGCCGCCGGTGATCCTGAAAACCGTCATCGTGCTCTTCGGCACCACCATCGGCCTCTACCTGCTCTGGCGCGCCCTCGCCTGACCTGAGCCCGTCGATCTTGCCACCCGCGTGCCCGCCTCGGCCGCGGCCAGCGCGGCCGCCAGTCCGGCCGGTCCGGCGCCGATGAC
>NZ_JBFBAO010000459.1:0-4769 GCF_040682255.1 Micromonospora sp. NPDC051296
CCGCACACCTATCCTCTCAAGTTCGGTAATAGCTGATCTTGACTATACGGGGGTCTCGTGCGGCGAAAGCTGATCGCGCGTTTCATGGTCGCGGTGCTCGGTGCCGCATTCGTCGTGGCGGCATCGCCCGGTCCCGGTGTGGCGGTACCGCCGCCCTACGCCGGGACCAGTAGCTCCATCGACGCAGACTGGTCGATAAGTCAGGGCGGCGCGGTGGAGTTCGAGGGCCGGCTGTCGTTCTACCCCGGTGAGGTGACGTCCGCCCAGACGCTGCGTGTGTGGAGAACAGACGCGCTGGGCTTCCACACCCTGCCGGATGTGATCACGGATGCCGGCGGCGACTTCTTCCTGACCGACACGCCGATTCACCACGGCGACAACACCTACACGTTCCAGTACGACGGCACCACCTCGCAGGCGCCCGGCTACAAACGGGTCACGGTCGTGGTGGACGGCACCACGTCCGCGCTGTCCCTGTCGGCGCCGTCGAGCGGCAAGCGCGCCGCGAAGCTCACTGTCAGCGGGACGTTGACGTTGAGCGGAAAGCCTCTGCCGGCACCATGGAGGCTGCAGGTGGTGCGCAAGGACGCCGCCGGTAGCACCACGCTGCCGGCGATCACGGCCAACTCGGCCGGCGCGTTCTCCTTCAGCGACACCCCGCCGGTCGGCGGCAACAACACCTACACCGTGACGTTCGTGGGTAACAACTTCGTCACCGGGTCGACCCGGTCGGCCGTCGTGAGCATTTCCCACGATCCCACCACCCTGCGCCTGACCACGAAGGCGGATCCCAAGAGCTGGGCCCCGCAGGTGACGGTGACCGCATACCTGGGCAAGACCCACACCAACCGGAAGGTCTGCCTCTACGCGAAGTCCCACGGCGAGGGCCAGCGGACCCTCAAGTGCGGCAACGTGAACTCGTCCGGCAACCTGAAGGCCACGGACCTGATCTCCACGCGGACCGTCTACACCGCCAAGTTCACCGGGGACCACCGGCATGCGCCAGCCACGGTCACCCAGGTGGTGAAACCGCCGGCCAACGTGGCGGTGGCACTGATCTCCCCCTCGTTCAAGAAGTCCGGCAAGTACCGCGTCTTCCACCGGAAGGGAAACCCGGTGACGAAGAGCTGGGTGTCGCCGGAGAGCAAGGGCACCTGCATGTACTACACGGTGCAGGCGTACAAGTCCGGCAAGTGGCGCACCGTGTCGACCAGCAAGTGCCACAAGCTGAGCTCCGCCAGCCAGGGCAAGTACACCTGGACCGGTAAGCGGACGGTCGGCGTCAACTACCGGGTGCGGGCCAAGTTCGCCGGCAACACCGCGAACAAGGCCACCAACAGCGACTGGGCGTACTTCAAGTTCCGGAACTAGGCGTTGGTGTCGACAGGTCGGGGCAGCAGGAGTAGGACTTACCTATGCATGCTGCCCCGCCCGTGCTTTCCGTCGTCGGTCTCGCCGAGCGGGACCAGCCCCTGCTCACCTACCTCGACCACCGGACCGGCCATCGTCAGCACCTGACCGCCGCGGAACTGGGCGAGTGGTCGGCGCGGGCCGCCGGCCTGCTGCGAGACGGGTGCCGGCTGGCACCGGGCAGCCGGGTGGCGGTGCTGCTCCCGCCGCACTGGCGTACCGCCGCGGTGCTGCTCGGCGCCTGGGCGGTGGGGCTTGAGGTGTCGTTCCGGCCGCGCGCCACCGCCGGGCTGCCGGTGCTCGAGCCGGGCGGCGACCGGCCGTACGACGCCGTCCTGGTCAGCCCGGAACGGCTCGACGACTGGCTGGAGGACGTGCCCGACGGGCTGCACCGCTACCTCGTCGGCACCGGGCCGGAGCCGCTGGCCGACCTGCCGGTCGGCTGGCTCGACTGGTCCGTGGAGGTGCTGCGGCACGGTGCCGCGCCGGCCGATCGTCCCACGCTGCACGCGTCCGATCCGGCCAGCCCGGACGGCACCAGCTACGACGAGTGGGGCCGGGTGGCCAGGGCGGTGGCCGACCAGCTCGACCTGCGGGTCGGTGACCGGCTGCTGGTCGACGTCGCAGAACAGGACCAGCCGTTGAAGTGGCTGCTCGCCCCGCTGGCGGCCGGCGCGTCGGTGGTGCTCTGCGCCAACCTCGACCCGGCGGCCCGGGACGGGGTCGCCGCCGCCGAGCAGGTCACCCGAATCCTCTGAGCCGGGACCTCAGCGGCGATCGAGCCGCCGCGCGCGGGGAACAGGGTGGGCGTGCTCCACCGCCAGCACGCACCGCCTGCCGCCGGGCAGCAGACGGTCGCAGAAGACCCAGTGGCGTACTTCCTGCCGGTCCTCAATCGAGACGGTCACCCCACCCGGCTCGACGCCTACGCTGAGTCGGGCCA
Source organism: Micromonospora sp. NPDC051296 (assembly GCF_040682255.1). Classification (NCBI taxonomy): domain Bacteria; kingdom Bacillati; phylum Actinomycetota; class Actinomycetes; order Micromonosporales; family Micromonosporaceae; genus Micromonospora; species Micromonospora sp. NPDC051296. The sequence goes on from NZ_JBFBAO010000459.1 coordinate 2,354, forward strand.
AGATCCGGGCTACGGTCCGGGCGAAGATCCGGGCCCGGAGCAGGTCGGGTGCGGTGAACGGCAGGTGGATCACCCAGCGCTCGGTCGTACGTTCTCCTCCTGCACTGCGACCAGGGCGGTCTGCGCGGTGGCGAGTTCGTCGGCCACCCGATGCAGGAAGGTGTGGATCTCGATGGGGTCAAGCCCTCGTCGCCGAACATTGAAGCACCGCTCGCGGATCTGCCAGGGACGCAGCGGAAGCTGATTCGGGTGCGGTGGAACCGGTACGTCGGGGCTCGTCGCAGGTCGGCGTATGAGCCGGCGGATCAGGCTGCGCACGTGACCACCCTTCGTCGGGATCGCGGGAAGGTGGAGGGGGGTCTCCGCCGGTTGCGTCGGCGGAAAACCGCCCGCGCCCTGCCGCCGCAGCCTTGATCGGCGGTACGACAACAGGGCCGCGCTGGGGGAGCGCGGAGATGGGGCCTCGACGGCGATGCGAGACCGGTACGAGAGGCGCCAACCGACCGCAGCAGCACCGCATCACCACGAGTGACGCTACCGATACCCCTCACCTCTGTCAACGCTCTCCTATCTATCAGATCTAGCTAGCCGCTCCTGTGGCTCCTCTTTCAGTTGTTGCCGCTCTTTCACCTAGTGCTCGATACTGAGAGGGCCAACCGACTGCAAGGGGCCGTTACGTGCCGATTCCGCCTACGATGGATGAGTTGATCAGGGATCTGCAGAGCCGGATCGAGGTGGGCGAGTTCCCGCCTGGGTCACAGATACCGTCCACCCAGGAGCTGTCCGATCACTACGACGTGTCGGTGTCGACCATCCACCGCGCCGTGGCGAAACTGCGGGGGCGGGGTGTGCTGATCGGCCGCCCGGGTCGCGGCGTCTTCGTCGCTGAGTCCAGACAGCACTGAGCTTCGTCAACGACGGCGGCGCAGCCGGGCGATGTTGTTCAGAGTTCCTGTACACGTCTTCAAGGCGGCCCTCGACGGGCCGCACGCGCCGCCGATAGGGCGTCATGGTCGCCCGGCCGGGGGATGGCCGGGCGATCATGACCGGTGCCCTCGGCTGGCGGTTTTGGCGGAAACCCGGGGCCGCCGCAGACGGGATGGGTGTGGGCGTGCCTGAGCGTGCAATCTACGTGCGACAAGGGGCGGTAAACCATGGCCCCATGGGGACAACCACGGTCAACCGCCGCTTGGCCGGGTATCGACCAAAAGCAAGATCCCCACCTACGTTTCCGCTGGTGGGGACCTCTGTAGCCCGGCGAAAGGCTATGTGGCCAGGGGTGGGGTCCGATCCGTGGTGGTCAGCCAAGCAGTCTGATCCTCCCCGACACGGCCAGCGCGCCGCGCGGCCAGACCTTCGCCCGGTGTTCACCGGGAACCGCGGCGCAGATCGGCCACTTCAGCTGACGGAGTGAAGCCGGCCGAGGCGTAGGTAGCTACGGCGCCGACGTTGGAGCTCTCCACGCACACACTCGCGCTGGACGACCCCATGTCGTAAAGGGCCGCGGCGGCGGCAAGCGTGATCGCTGTGCCGTAGCCATGGCCTCGGTGACTGCGGTGGACGCCCATCGGTTCCAGCAGTCCCGGCCGCCCGGGGCCGGCTGACCACACGGCCGCCACTGCCACGGCGTCGTCATTCTCGTCGAATGCGGCGAGGCTGCGTGCGTCACCGTAGAACGGGCCACCAACCATGGCGAGCCAGCGTCCGACCGTGCGGCGTCGGTCGGCATCGGTGAAGGTCGAGCCGCGGAACGCGGACCAGTGGACGGCGACCCACACCTCGGCGCGATCGGGCTCGATCGTCTCGATGCGCAGACCGCGGTCCTCCACCGGGTCCGAGAGAGTGCGGTGGAACGTTGTCCACGGCTCGTCCCGTTCCCAACCCCGCTTCAGCAGCAACTGGGTGAGGAGCTCCGCACCTCGGGCTTCGACGGTCGCGCCGTCGGGAGCCAGGACACCATGTGCAGGGTCGTCCAGATCGGCGGCGAGCCGGTGGGCCAGTGCCTCGTCATCACGCCAGTGGGGAGCGACGGCCATGCGCACCAGTTGAGGGCCGTCCAGCAGCCCGATCGCGAGAACCTCCCCGTCGCGCGACCACATCCGGATGGCAGCGGCCGTAGCCTCGGCACCATTTAGCGAGTGCCAGCCGAGATCGCCGGAATGCAGATGCAGCGGTCCCCCGTCGTACTGCCACCGCTTGAGCGCGTCGACCGCTGGTGACATCTCGTCAACGCTCGGGGTGCTCAAAATGATGCTCATGGGGTGCACCCAAACCCAAAGAGCGGCCTGGCACCATCGATTTTCGCAGGGAGCCGGCGCTCTCGTCACGGTTCGCCTAGGACCAGGCCGGCGGCCCGGTGCTGTACGCATCCGACCCTGCCAGCCCGGACGGCCTTAGCTACACCGAGTGGGGCCTG
>NZ_JBFBAO010000460.1:0-4761 GCF_040682255.1 Micromonospora sp. NPDC051296
TGGCAGGCGTAGATCAGGTCGAAGCCACCGATCCACAGGCCGACGGCCGCGCCGAGCAGGAAGGCCGGCCAGGAGCCGGCGAACGTGCCGGTCACCGCGAGCCAGGCGCCGACCGGGCCGACCGCCTGGGCGACCGCCAGGATGGCGTGCGGCCAGTTGGTGAACCGCTTGCCGTACGGGTAGACGACCAGCGGCACCACGGCGAGCGGTGCGAGCGCCAGGCAGAGCGGGTTGAGCAGCGCGGCGGCGGCCAGGAATACCACGAGCGCCACGCCCGCGCCGGTCCAGGCCGTACGCAGGCTCACCGCCCCGGTCACCAGTTCCCGGTTGGCCGTACGCGGGTTCCGCGCGTCGATCCGGCGGTCCAGGATCCGGTTGGCGGCCATCGCGAACGTCCGCGCCCCGACCATTGCCACGGTGATCAGCAGCAGGTCGAGCCAGCGCACCCGCCCGCCGTTGACCTGCATCGCGGTCAACGCCGACAGGTACGCGAACGGCAACGCGAACACCGAGTGCTCGATCGCCACGAGTTTGAGGAAGGACTTCACGCGCCCGGGGCGCGCGGCCGGCTCCACGGCGGCAGCGGTCGCCATCAGATGCCGTACTCCGTCCAGCGCTTGTCGACCAGCGAGGCCACCTCGGGGGACATGATCATCTCCTCCGGCCAGCCGCGGGTGTAGCCCTCGCTGGGCAGCTTGCGGGTGGCGTCGATGCCCGCCTTGCCACCCCAGAACTGCTGGTACGACGAGTGGTCGAGGTGGTCCACCGGCCCCTCGGTGAGCAGCAGGTCCCGGGCGTAGTCGACGTTGCCGAAGGCGCGGAAGGCGACCTCGCGGTAGTCGTGCACGTCGCAGTCCTCGTCCACGATCACGATCAGCTTGGTCAGCGACATCATGTGTGCGCCCCAGATCGCGTTCATCACCTTCTGCGCGTGCTTCGGGTACCGCTTGCGGATCGACACGATCGCGCAGTTGTGGAAGACCCCGGCGGCCGGCAGGTCGTAGTCGACGATGTCCGGGATGAGGAACCGCAGCAACGGCGCGAAGATCCGCTCGGTGGCCTTGCCGAGGCCGTGGTCCTCCTGCGGCGGCTTCGAGGTGACGATCGAGTGGTACACCGGGTCGCGCTGCATGGTCATCGCCTCGACGTGCAGCACCGGGAACGGCTCGACCGGGGTGTAGAAGCCGGTGTGGTCGCCGAACGGCCCCTCCGGCAGCCGCTCGCCCGGCTCCAGGTAGCCCTCCAGCAGCACCTGCGCGTGCGCCGGCACCTGGAGGGGCACGGTCAGGCAGTCGACCATCTCCACCCGCTCGCCGCGCAGGAACCCGGCGAACAGGTACTCGTCGATGTCGGCGGGCAGCGGTGCGCTCGACGCGTAGCTGACCACCGGGTCGCAGCCGATCGCGATGGCGACCGGCAGCCGCTGGCCGAGCCGCTCGGCGACGGCGTGGTGCGCGGTGGAGTTCTTGTGGATCTGCCAGTGCATGCCGAGGGTGTTGTGGCTGTGCTGCTGGAGCCGGTACAGCCCGAGGTTCCGCTTGCCGGTTTCCGGGTGCTTGGTGTGGGTCAGTCCGAAGTTGTGGAAGATCCCACCGTCGCCCGGCCACACCTGGAGTCCGGGTAGCCGGTTCAGGTCGACGTCGCCGCCCCGGTAGACCACCTGCTGGCAGGGGGCGGTCTTGACCTTCTTCGGCGGCATCGACTTGAGCTGCATCACCTTGCCGAGGCCGCCCATCATGCCGGAGAAGCCCATCGGCAGCTCCGGCTTGAGCATCTCGCCGATCCGGTTGCCGATCTCGTCCAGCGACTCGACGCCGAGCGCCATCGCGGTGCGCTTCTCGGTGCCGAACAGGTTGATCGCCACCGGCATCTCGCCCCGGGTGGGCCGCTCGAAGAGCAGCGCCGGTCCGTCGGCCCGGACCGTCCGGGTGACGACCTCGCTGATCTCCAGCGTCGGGTCGACCGGTACGCCGACGCGGCGCAGTTCGCCCTGGCGCTCCAACGCCGCGAGGAAGTCCTTCAGATCCGTGTACGGGAACCCACGAGCCGCCATGTCAGCAAGTCTCCCCCACCCCCCACCTGCCCACCCACGCCGGGTGCTGTGAGGTGAAAGGAAGGGCCCCTTATTAACGCCTCCGGTAGAGCACGGGCCCCCTGTTAACACGCGACGGGCCCCCGGCATGGACACGAGCCGGCCGGGTAGTCGAGCGACTCGACGAGAGCGGAGGGGGCGACCATGGGTGACGGGCGGGTTCCGGAGGGGTTCGCCGAACAGCGGACACAGGTGGGCGACGTCGCCGTCAACTACGTCCGGGGCGGCAGCGGTCCCACGCTGGTGCTGCTGCACGGTTATCCGCAGTCCTGGTACATGTGGCGCCACGTGCTGCCGGAGCTGGGGCGGACGTTCGAGGTGATCGCGCCGGACCTGCGGGGCTTCGGCGGCAGCGACGCCCCGTCCGGCGGCTACGACAAGAAGACCCTCGCGGGTGACCTGCACGGACTGCTCACCAGCCTCGGCCTGGACCGCGACCTCCGGCTGGTCGGCCACGACATCGGCACCATGGTCGCGTACGCGTACGCCGCGGCTCACCCGGACCGGGTGACCCGGCTGGTGCTCAGCGAGGCGCCGATCCCCGACGAGAGCATCTACACCTTCCCGGCGCTGACCGCCGCCGGCCCGGCGGTGTGGAACTTCGGCTTCTTCAGCCTGACCAACGGGCTGCCGGAGCAACTCGTCGCCGGCCGCGAGACGCTCTGGGTCGACCGGTTCACCGACTCGCTGATGATCCGCAAGGGCAGCCTGGACGCGACGGACATCGAGGAGTACGCCCGGCACCTACGCGACGAGGCCCACCTGCGGGCGAGCTTCGAGTGCTTCCGCGCGTTCGGTCAGGACGTCGCCGACAACGCCGGTTACCGGAAGTCGAAGCTGACCATGCCGGTGCTCGCCATCGGCGCACAGGCGAGCCTCGGCGGCCAGGTGGCCGAACAGGTCCGCCAGTACGCCAGCTCGGTAACCGGCGAGGTCGTCCAGGACAGCGGCCACTGGCTCTTCGAGGAGCAACCGAAGGAACTCGTCGCCATGCTGTTGCCCTTCCTCCAGGGCTGACGGGCCGTCAGGCAGGCTGACGGGCCGTCGGGCAGGTCAGTGGCCGCGGGCCAGCGCCACGAACGCCCGCCAGGCGGCCGGGCCGAAGATCAGCACGGCACCGTCGCGGTCCTTGCTGTCGCGTACCGCGACCACGCCGGGAAGGTTGTCGGCCACCTCGACGCAGTCCCCGCCGTTGGTGCTGCTCCGGGTGCTGGTGCGCCACCGGGCGCCGGTCAGCTCCATGACTCCGCCACCTCCGTCATCAACTCGATCGACTGCCGGGGCGGCAGCGCCTCGCCCTGGATCGCCTCCCAGGACGCCCGGATCGCCAGCACGTCCTCGGTGTGGTCGATCACCTGGCCCTTGAGCTGATCATCCAGGTAGCCGACGTCCTCCCCGCTGGGAAGGGTAGCCAGCACGAAGGCCCCGACGCCCGCCGCTCCACCTCCTCCTCGTCGAACAGGCCGACGCTGCGGAACAGCGCGCGGGCATACGCCGAGGTCTGCAACAGGCCCGGCACCACCATTGGCTCGTACGACCGCAGTACGGTCGCCTGCCGCTCGTTGGCCTCCCACTCCCGCATCCACTGCGGCGACCGGAGCCGGGCCAGCATCCGGGCGAACGCGCCGCCGGTGTCGAGTGCACGTCCGCCAGATCCCAGAAGTCCCCCTTGAGCCCGCAGTAGACACGACACGGCGCGTCCCGGGGGCATCGAAATCGAGATCTTGGAAAGTTGCCGTTCCGCGCTGACGGCAACTGTCCAAGATCTCCTCAAGAGCGGCGAAAAGCGGCGGGATATCTCACTGGCTCTGGGCCAAGTGCCGCCGGGACGGGCAGGCTTGGCGCATGTCGGACGCCTACCTCGTCGGCGACCCGGACGGGTTGTCGCCGCTACTGACCCGCCTGCGCGACGCGATCGCCCGCGAGCTGCACGCGCAGCTCGCGATGCGCGCCGAGCGCATCGAACTGGCCGACGTGCCCGAAATCGCCTACCAGGTCACCTTGCGCGTCGACGAAACCCTGAGCCAGCGCCGCCCGGGTTGAAGCCCGCAGATCCCTCGTCACAGACCGCCGTACGAGTGCAGGCCCTCGAAGAAGATGTTCACACCGAACAGGTTCATCAGCACGGTCAGGAAGCCGAGGATGGCCAGCCAGGCGGTCACGTTCCGCTTCACGCTCGGTGTCGCCCGGGCGTGCAGGTAGCCGGCGTACACCACCCAGGAGATGAACGACCAGGTCTCCTTCGGGTCCCAGCCCCACGGCCGGCCCCAGGCCGCCTCGGCCCAGATCGCCCCGGCGATCACCGCGAAGGTGAAGAGCGGGAACGAGAAGGCGTGCAGGACGAAGGTGAGCCGCTCCAGGCCGGCCGCCGCCGGCAGCCGCTTCGCCAGGGTGTACGGGAAGCTGCGCTTGCCCTGCTCGTAGCCGGCCCGCATCAGGTACGCCACCGCCGGCACCACGCCGAGCAGGAACAGCCCGGAGGCGAAGACGACGGTCGACACGTGCACGATGAACCAGTACGAGTTGAGCGCCGGCACCAGCGGCACGATCGGCGTGTAGAGCACCAGTTCGGCGGTGGCCACCAGCAGCACCATGACCAGGGTCAGGAAGAGCCCGAGGCGGCGCAGCGACGGCATCTTCACCAGCACCACCAGCCAGGCGGCGACACC
>NZ_JBFBAO010000461.1:0-4744 GCF_040682255.1 Micromonospora sp. NPDC051296
CAGGCGCGCCTGTTGGATGTGCAGTGGGTGGGGTTGGCGGAGATCCAGCAGGTGGTGGGGCTGGGAGCGTTGTTCGACACCGCCATGGTCTTCGAGAACTACCCGATGGACCGCGAGCAGATCGCCGCCGAGGTCGGCACCGCCGGACTGACCGTGGTGTCGGCGCAGGGCCAGGACGCCACCCACTATCCGCTCGCCCTGGTCGCGCTGCCCGGCGAGGAACTACGGTTCCGCCTCGACTACCGTCCGGACGTCTTCGACGAGGCGGCTGCCGCGTCCATCGGGGGCCGGTTTCTGCGCATTCTCACCGCGATCGCCGACGACCCGCACCAGCCCACCGGCCGCCTCGAACCATTCGAGCCGGCCGAGCGCGCCCGCCTGCTGGCTGCCCCACCGGAGCCCGCGACACCGGCCGCCACCCTGCCGGCCCTGTTCGAGCGTCAGGTCGCCGCCGCCCCGGCGGCCGAGGCGCTTGCGTACGAGGCCGAGACCCTCACGTACGCGGACGTGAACACGCGCGCCAACCGCCTGGCGCACCAGCTGATCGCCCTGGGGGTCGGCCCGGAAGACGCAGTGGCGGTGGCACTGCCCCGATCCGTCGACGCGGTCGTCACCCTCCTCGCCGTGCTCAAGGCCGGCGGCGCCTACCTGCCGGTCGACCCGCAGTACCCGGCCGAGCGGATCCGCTTCATGCTGGCCGACGCGAAACCCCGGCTGCTGGTCACCACGGCCGGAGGGGCAGGCGCCGACATCCCGGTGCTGCTGCTCGATGATCCGGCCACCCGGGACGCGATCGCCGCACGGCCCGCGACCGACATCACCGACGCCGATCGATCCGCGCCGCTGGACCCGCAGCACCCGGCGTACGTCATCTACACCTCCGGCTCCACCGGCCGGCCCAAAGGGATTCTCGTGCCGCATGCCGGCGTGCCGAGCCTCGCGGCCGGCCAGATCGAGCGGTTCGCGGTCCACGCTGGCAGCCGGGTGCTCCAGTTCGCCTCGCCCAGCTTCGACGCCGCAGTGTCCGAACTGTTCATGGCGCTGCTCGCCGGCGGCACCGCAGTACTGGCCTCTCCGGACCGGCTGATGCCGGGCGCGCCGCTCGCAAAGCTCCTCGCCGAGCAGCGCATCACCCATGTCACGCTGCCGCCCGCCGCCCTCGCGGTGCTCGCCGAGGACGCCCTGCCGGCCGGGCTCGTTCTGGTGGTGGCGGGCGAGGCCTGTCCGCCGGAACTGGCCGCCCGCTTCTCCGGTGACCGCAGAATGATCAACGCGTATGGGCCGAGCGAGACCACGGTGTGCGCCACCATGAGCGAGCCGCTCGACGGGCGCGCCGCGCCGATTGGCCGGGCCATCCGCGGCGCCGCCACCTACGTCCTGGACCCGTACCTGCGCCCGGTCCCGCCCGGCAGGTCGGGTGAACTGTACGTCGCCGGCGCCGGCCTGGCCCGCGGCTACCTGAACCGCGCCGGCCTGACCGCCGGGCGTTTCGTGGCCTGCCCGTTCGGCGACGCCGGCGAGCGGATGTACCGCACCGGCGACGTGGTGCGCGGCGGTCCGGACGGCCAACTCGAGTTCCTAGGCCGCGCCGACGACCAGGTCAAGCTGCGCGGCTTCCGGATCGAACTGGGCGAGGTGGAGTCCGCTCTGCTGGCGCTGCCCGGCGTGGGCCAGGCTGCGGCCACGGTGCGTGGCGATGCCGCCGACCGTCGCCTGATCGGCTACGCCGTGCCCCGGCCCGGCGCCATGCTCGATCCCGATGAGCTGCGTCGCCGGCTCGGCACCGTGCTGCCCGCGCACACCCTGCCGTCGGCCGTGGTGGTTCTCGACAGCCTGCCGTTGAGCCCCAACGGCAAGGTCGACCGGGCCGCCCTGGCCGACCCGCAGCCCCGCCGCGCCGGCACCGGCCGCCCGCCCGCCGACGCTCGCGAGGAGGTCCTCTGTACCCTGTTCGCGGACGTGCTCGGCCTGCCCGCGATCGGCGTCGACGACGACTTCTTCGACTGCGGTGGCCACTCCCTGCTGGTCACCCGCCTGGTCAGCCGGGTGCGGTCGGCGCTCGGCGTGGAACTGCCGCTGCGCGCCGTCTTCGAGAAGCCCACGGTCGCGGCCCTGGCCGGCGCGCTTGATGGCGACGCCGTGACCCGCCCGGCGCCGGTTTCCGCAGACCCACGGCCGGCCCGGGTGCCGCTTTCCTTCGCACAGCGCCGGTTGTGGTTCCTGCACCGCCTCGAGGGACCCAGCCCGACCTACAACATCGCGATCGCGCTGCGCCTGACCGGGCCGCTCGATGAGGAAGCGCTCGAGCGGGCCATGGCCGACGTGATCAACCGGCACGAGAGCCTGCGCACCGTCTTCGCCGAGGACGAGCAGGGCCAGTACCAGCGCATTCTCACCGTGGACGAGGCCGGCTCGCGACTGACCGTCGACCCGGTCGCGGCCACCGACGTCGTCGACCGGGTCCGCGAGGCCGCTCGTTACGGCTTCGACCTGACAGCCGAGCCGCCCGCCCGGGCCTGGCTGTTCGGCACCGGCGACGAGCGGGTCCTGCTGCTGGTGCTGCACCACATCGCCGGTGACGGCTGGTCGCTCGGCCCGTTGGCCCGGGACCTGAGCACCGCATACGCCGCCCGGGTGATCCGCGAGGAGCCGCGCTGGCAGCCGCTGCCGATCCAGTACGCCGACTACACCCTGTGGCAGCGCGACGCTCTGGGCAGCGAGGACGATCCGGACAGCCCGATCGCCCGACAGGTCGCGTATTGGACCGAGGCGCTCGCCGGGCTGCCCGAGGAACTCGCGTTGCCGACCGACCGACCGCGTCCGCCGGCGGCCTCCTACCGAGGCGAGCGGGTCCCCGTGCACCTGCCCGCCGCCCTGCACGACCGGCTCACCGTACTGTCCCGGCAGAGCGGCACCAGCGTGTTCATGGTGCTCCAGGCCGGGCTCGCGGTGCTGCTGCACCGCCTGGGCGGTGGCACCGACGTGCCGATCGGCTGCCCGATCGCCGGGCGCACCGACGAGGCCGTCGAGGACCTGGTCGGCTCGTTCTCCAACACCCTGGTGCTGCGTACAGACCTGCGCGGCAACCCGACCTTCCGGGAACTGTTGCGCCGGGTACGCGCCACCGACCTGGCTGCGTACGCGCACCAGGACCTGCCCTTCGAACGCCTGGTCGAGGTGCTCAACCCGCAGCGGTCGCTGTCCCGGCACCCGCTGTTCCAGGTGATCCTCACCTTTAACAGCACCGAGCAGCAGGCCGCGCTGGACGCGATCGGCCGGCTGCCGCACATTCGGGTCACGGCGGAGGCGGCTGACACCGGCGTGGCGCCGTTCGACCTCGCCCTCGAACTCGGCGAGCGGCGCGGCCCGGACGGCGAGCCCGACGGCCTGGCCGGCGACCTCGAGTTCAACACCGACATCTTCGACCGGCCCACCGTCGAGGACCTGGTGGCCCGCCTGGTCCGGGTGCTCGGCGAGCTGGCCGCCGATCCGGACCGCCTGGTCGGCACCCTCGCGGTGGTAGGGCCCGAGGAGCGGGCCCGCCTGCTCGTCGCCGGTGCCCGCGACGACTGGCCGGTGCCGGCTGGACCGGCCGGACCAGCGGCCGGCGAGCTGGCCGACCGCCGCTGGTACCTGCTGGACCGCGCACTCGAACCGGTTGTCGACGGTGTGCCCGGCGAGCTCTACCTCGGGGGCAACGGCTGGGAGCGCACCGGCGTGCCGTCCCGGTCGCTGGTCGCTGACCCGTTCGGCACTCCAGGTGGCCGGATGCTGCCGACCGGCGTACGGGCCCGCCGCCCGCGCAGCGGCCGGCCGGAGCTCATCACCGGGGACGTGGCCGGCGACCCGGAATCGGCCGCGCCGGAGCGACGGAACCCGCCGAACCCCCGCGAACAGCTCCTCAGCGGACTGTTCGCCGAGATGCTCGGCGGCAAGCCGGTCGGCGTCGACGACAGCTTCTTCGAGCTGGGTGGGCACTCGCTGTCTGCGGTCCGGCTGGCCGGCCGGATCCGCTCGGTCCTCGGCGTGCAGGTTTCCATCCGGCAGCTGTTCGAGACACCGACGCCGGCCGGGCTGACCCGGGCGCTGTTCGACGCCGAGCGGGCCGGTGCGGCCGAGCTGCTGACCGGCGGTCAGCGGCCGGACCGGATTCCGCTGTCGGTGGCCCAGCGCCGCCTGTGGGTGCTGCACCAGGTGGACGGCGGCAGCGCGGCGTACAACGTGCCGGTGGCGCTGCGGCTGCGCGGTGATCTGGACGCAGCCGCACTGCGCGCCGCGCTCGGCGACGTGGTGGCCCGGCATGAGAGCTTGCGTACGCAGTTTCCGACCGACAGGGACGGCCCGATCCAGGTGGTGCTCGACCCGGCCGCGTCCCGGCCGGTGCTGATTGAGTTGGACACCGACGAGGCGGAGCTTTCGGCCCGACTGCGGGCGGCGGCGCGCTACGGCTTCGATCTGGCGACCGAGATTCCGATCCGGGCCTGGCTGTTCCGGCTGGGCCCGGCCGAGCACGTGCTGCTGTTGCTGGTGCACCACATCGCTGGCGACGGCTGGTCGATGGGCCCGCTGGCCCGGGACCTGGCCACCGCGTACCGGGCCCGCCGCGAGGGGCAGCCCCCCGGCTGGCCGCCGCTGCCGGTGCAGTATGTCGACTTCACGCTGTGGCAGCAGCGGGCACTGGGCTCGGAGGACGACCCGGACAGTGTGGTCTCCCGCCAGTTGGCGTACTGGACCGAGGCGCTCG
>NZ_JBFBAO010000462.1:0-4704 GCF_040682255.1 Micromonospora sp. NPDC051296
GAGCGTGCCGTAGCGCCGGTCCGGGCCGATTCGGGTGCCGTTGTGCGCGGCGTTCTCGGCCTCGTGCTCGATGAACGGGACAGTGGCCCCCCGGCCGGCGATGTCGAACGGGGAGAGTCCGGCGGCGCGGGCCGGGGTCGCGGTGGTGGTGAGCGTGACGACCGAGATCGAGGCGGCGGCGAGCGCGGTGCCGGCGAGCGCGGCGAGCGCCGTACGGATCCGGTTTCGGGGCGGGTGGCGGTGGGGCGGGGTGGTGTGGTCGGCCATGAGCAGCGCTCTCCCTTTCCTCAGGTGGCCAGGTCCCCCGTGGTTGTGGTGTGCCGGTGGTGCGGGTACCTCCTCGTGTGGTGGGGGGTCGGGTGGCGGGGCGCCGGCGGCGGGACGGGACCGCCGGCGCCCGCGCGGGTCTAGGCCGGATCGCCAGCCGGGGTACGCAGCCAGACGGCGGTGTCCGGCGGCAGCAGATCGTCGTCGAGCGGCCCGCTGGCGAGCAGCCGCTCGGTGTGCGGCGGTAGCGGCACCGCCTCGGCGGAGAGGTTGACCAGGCAGACGAACCTTGGGTCACGCTGGAACGCCAGCACCCCGTCCGGGGCAGGTAGCCAGGTCATCGCGCCGTCTCCGAGCGCCGGTTCGGCCCGGCGGACGGCGATGGCGGCCCGGTACAGTTCCAGCATCGAGGCCCCGTCGCCGGCCTGGGCGGCGGCGGTGCGGTCCTTCCAGTCGGCCGGCTGGGGCAGCCAGGGCGCCGTGGTCGCGCCGTCCGGGCTGAAGCCGAACGGCGGCGTCTCGCCGGACCAGGGCAACGGGACGCGGCAGCCGTCCCGACCGGGGTCGATCCGGCCGGAGCGTTCCCACATCGGGTCCTGGCGCAGCGCGTGCGGGATGTCCTCGACCTCCCAGAGGCCGAGTTCCTCACCCTGATAGACGTACGCGGCGCCGGGCAGCGACAACGACAGCAGCGCGGCGGCCCGGGCCCGGCGGGTGCCCAGCTCCAGGTCGGTGGGGACGCCCTCGCGCTTGGCGGCAAAGCTGAACGTGGTGTCCGTCCGGCCGTACCGGGTGACGTGCCGGGTCACGTCGTGGTTGGAGAGCACCCAGGTGGCGGGCGCACCGACCGGCGCGTGGGCACTCAGCGTGCCGTCGATGCTCTCGCGCAGTGCCGCGGCGTCCCAGGCGCAGCCGAGGAAGTCGAAGTTGAACGCGGCGTGCAACTCGTCCGGGCGCAGGTAGTTGGCGAACCGCTGCCGGTCCGGCAGCCACACTTCACCGATCAGGGCACGGTCGCCGGGGTACCCGTCGGCGACCCGCCGCCAGTCCCGGTAGATCTCGTGCACCCCGTCGAGGTCGTGGAACGGGTGCAGCCGGTCCGGCCGGATCTCCGGCAGCGTCCCGTCCTTGACCAGCAGCCCGGCCGAGTCGATCCGGATGCCGTCCACCCCACGGTCGAACCAGAACCGCAGGATGTCCTCGAACTCGGCGCGCACCCGGGGGTGGTCCCAGTTGAAATCGGGCTGTTCGGGGGCGAAGAGGTGCAGGTACCAGTCGCCGGGGGTGCCGTCCGGGTTGGTGGTCCGGGTCCAGGTCGGGCCGCCGAACTCGCCGACCCAGTCGGTGGGCCGCTGGTCGCCGTTCGGGCCCCGGCCCGGCCGGAACCAGAAGAGATCCCGCTCGGGCGCGTCCGGTCCACCGGCGAGGGCCGCCTGGAACCAGGGGTGCGCGTCGGAGCAGTGGTTCGGCACCACGTCGACGACGGTCCTGATGCCGAGCGCGTGCGCCTCCGCGATCAGCGCCTCCGCCTCGGCCAGGGTGCCGAAGACCGGGTCGATGTCGCGGTAGTCGGCCACGTCGTAGCCGGCGTCGGCCATCGGGGAGGGATACCAGGGGCTGAACCAGATCGCGTCGATGCCGAGCGCGGACAGGTGGCCGAGCCGGGATCGGATGCCGGCGATGTCGCCGATGCCGTCGCCGTTGCCGTCGGCGAAGCTACGCGGGTACACCTGGTAGATCACCGCTCCACGCCACCACGGACGACCATCTGCTGTGGACACGAGCACCTGCTTTCTGGGTTGGGGGCTATCCCTTGAGGCCGCCGGCGGTCAGACCGGACATGATGTTCCGCTGGAAGATCAGGAAGATGATGACGGTCGGTATCGCGGCGATCACCGATGCGGCGATCACCACGTTCATCGGCGTACCGCCGGAGAAGGCGTAGATGCCGACGCTGACCGTCCGGGTCTCCGGCGACGGCATGACCAGCTTCGGCCAGAGAAAGTCCTTCCAGACCGCGGTCACGGCGAAGATCGAAACCACGCCCAGGATCGGGCGGGACATCGGCAGGATGATCGACCACAGGGTGCGCAGCGGCGTCGCCCCGTCCATCAGGGCCGCCGCCATCAGGTCTTCCGGGATCGAGTCGAAGAACCGCTTCAGCAGAAAGATGTTGAACGCGTTGGCGACCAGCGGCAGCCAGATCGCGAACGGCGAGTCGAGCAGGCTGATGTGCAGGATCGGCAGGTCGATCACGGTCACGTACTGCGGGACGATGAGGACCATCGCCGGGATCATCAGCGTCGCCAGCATCAGGCCGAGGATCGCGTTGCCGAAGATCGGTCGGAGCTTCGACAGGGAGTACGCCGCGGCGGTGTCGAAGACGAGCTGGAACAGCACCGCGCCGGCCGCGTAGTAGAAGGTGTTGAACAGCAGCTTGGCGAGGGCCAGGTTGTTCCACGCGTCGGCGTAGTTCTGCCACTGCGGGTCCTGCGGGAACAGCGACGGCGGGGTCTGCGCGATCTCCTGGCCGGACTTGAGCGCGCCGGTGACCATCCAGTAGAGCGGCCCGAGGAAGACGAGCGTGAACCCGATGATCACGACGGCGAGCAGCGTCCAGTAGATCGCCCGGCCGGGCCCGCGCCGGAGCTGGGCCTGGGAGATGAGGGTCCGGGTCCCGGAGTCCTGTGCCATGGGTCGTCCCGTCCTAGTCCTGTTTCGCGGTCAGCCGCAGGTAGACGGCGGAGAAGCCGGCCAGCACCACGAGCATGATCACGCCGAGCGCCGCGGCACCGTTGAGGTCGTTCTGGAAGAAGCCGTGCTGATAGATGAGGTACGCGACCGAGGTCGCCGAATCCTCCGCGCCCGCGCCGTTGGCGAGGATCAGCGGCTCGATGAACAGCTGCATGGTGGCGACGATCTGCAGCATCGCCAGGAGCGCGAGGATCAGCCGGGTCTGCGGGATGGTCACGTGCAGGATGCGCCGCCAGATCCCGGCACCGTCCAGCTCGGCCGCCTCGTACAGCTCTCCCGGGATGTTCTGCAATGCCGCCAGATAGATCAGCACCGCGCCGCCCATGTTCATCCAGGTCGACGCGATCACCATCGCCGGCATCGTCATGTCCGGGGACTGCATCCACTGCGAGGTGGGCAGGCCCAGGGCCTTGAGGATCGCGTTGAACAGCCCCGCGTCGCTGGGGTCGTACGCGTAGAACTTGAAGAGGAAGAGCGCGGAGGCGGGCGGCAGCATCACCGGCAGGTAGACCAGGATCCGCAGGTACCCCTTGGCGTGGCGGAACTCGTTCAGCAGGATCGCCACGAAGAACGGCACGGCGTACCCGAGGACGAGCGCGAGGACCGTGAAGTAGAAGGTGTTCTTCCAGGCGGTCCAGAAGCTGGGGTCGTCGAGGATCCGGAGGTAGTTGTCCCAGCCGACCCAGGTGGTCTCGCCGCGCCGGGTGCGCTGGAAGCTCATCACGATGCCGCGGACCATCGGGTACCAGGAGAAGACCGCGAAGCAGAGCACCGCACCGATCAGGAACGCGTGCCCGGTGAGGTTGTCCCGAGCCTTGCGGCCGAGGCTGGTCCGCTGCCGGCCTGCCGGGGACGACGGGGCGGGGCGACTCGCTGCTCTGATGGCTCCCTGGGCAGAGGTGATCGCCAAGGCAACTCCTGGTGAATCGGTGACCGGACGGTGCGGCGCAGATGGGGTGGGGGCCGGTGCACCGGCCCCCACCCGCTCGGATCAGCCTTCGGCGGCGAGGAGCTGGTTGACCTTGTCCTCGGCCGTCTTGAGCAGGGCGTCGATGTTCGCGGTCGGGTTCGTGAGCACCCCGGACATCGCCGCGTCGAGCACCGCGTAGATCGCCTGCGCGTTGCGCGGCTCACCCTTGATCGGGACCGGGTTCGCCTCGAAGACCGCGAAGTTCGCGGTGTCGACGTTCGCGTTCGCCTTGCGCAGTTCGAGCTCCTGCTTCTGGGCCTCGGTGCCGTTGGCGAAGAGCAGCGGCTGCGGCAGGCCGACCGGGTAGTTCTGCGGCTTGGCCCGGGCGTAGTCGAACTGCCCCTTGCCGGGCGTCAGCTTCTGGTACGCAATCCACTTCAGACCGGCCTTGACCTGCTCCGAGGAGAGGCCCTTCTTGAAGAAGTAGCCCTCGCCGCCACCGAGCGTCCCCTTCGCCGGACCGTCCTGGCCGGGCAGCGGGCCCATCGCCCAGTCCTCGAACTTGCCCTGGAACTGGCTGACGATCGCCTGGGTGGTGTCGGGAGCGCCGATGAACATGCCGACCTTGCCCGCGCCGGCGTTGGTCAGCAGGTCACCCCACTGCAGCAACTGACGGTCGCCCATGCTGTTGTCGCCGTACCGCATGTCCTTGAGGTTTTGGTGATGGCGGCCAGCCGATGGTCGGCCAGGGCAACTGCAGCTTCGGTGACGGC
>NZ_JBFBAO010000463.1:0-4690 GCF_040682255.1 Micromonospora sp. NPDC051296
CCACAGCTGTCGATCGACCTGAGCTCGCCCACCGCGATCGCGGCCACCATCGGCCGATCCGGAGCCCGCATCCCCGTCCTCATCGGCGGCCGGCACATCCTGCCCACCGGCATCGCCATCGACCCGGCCGGGCACCTCTACTTCGGCGTCGACGCCACCGCAGCCCAGAGCCTGCCCGCCGGCCACCGGTTCGTCTCCGATCTGGTCAGTCTCCTCACCAGCCCATCCCCCGATGCGGAGCCGGTCGATGGGGTGGGGCTGCTCGCCGGGCTGCTGCGACACATCGCCGAGCACGCCGCCCACCACGTCGGCGAACCCATCGCGGCACTGACCATCACGATCCCGGCCAGCTGGGGGCCACGCCGCCGTGGCCTCCTCACCGACGCCGCGACCCGCACCGGACTACCCCCACCGTCTCTGGTCACCGCCCCGGCCGCCCTCGCCGCCTACGCCACCACCGCCCTCGGGCTCCACGCACCCCCTGGTTCCTGCCTGCTCACCTGTCACGCCGACCAACGGCCCGCCACCCTCACCGTCCTGCAGGCACAAGCCGACGGCTACACCGAGTTGGCGACCCAGCCGGTCGAGCAGCCCCACGACCTGGACCAGATCCTCGCCGACCACGTCATCACCACCGCCACCACCGACGACGACCCGCTCCGCGACAGCCTGCACCAGCCCGATCCCCACCACGACGCGGCAGCGGTACGCGGTGCCGTCCGGCAGGCCCGACACGCCCTCGCCACCCACGACCGAGCCCCGGTGCTCCTGCCCGCGCCACGCCCACCCACGGTGATCACCCGCGCCGACGTCACCACCGCCGCGCAGCCACTGCTCGACCAGATCCCCGCCACCGTCGACAGCATCCTCGACGCCGCTGACGTCGACCGCGAGCACCTCACTGCCGTCATCGTCCGCCACGCCGGTCCGGTACCTGGGCTGGTCGACACGCTCACCACCGCCGCCGGCGCCACCGCCGGCCCGGTCGAGCAACCCCACGCGCTCGCCGACGGGGCACTCGCCCTCACGACACCACCGCACCGTGCCGCCACCGCCGCCACCGCCCGGCTGCCGCGTATCCGACTGCGAATCAGCGACCTCACCGCCCCGGTCGTGCTCGGCGGCTGCTCGCTGGCCCTGCTTCTACAAGCCGTCCACAGCGCCGATATCCGCACACTCGAGGGACGAGTCACCGGCGTCATCGTCTCGATGCCCCACCTCGGCGCAGCCGGCGCCCTCGCCGCACTCGCCGCCTACGCCGTCGCCCACCTCGCCCCCACCACCTGGCTCGCCGGACCGTCGCGCACCCCCACCCCGACAGCCGAACCCACCACCGGCCGCCTCATCCGACACGGCTACCTCGCCGCCGCCGTCGGCGGACCCGTCACCGCCGCCCTCTACGGCCTCGCCTTCGGCACCGCCGTCGAATTCACCTACCGGCCATTCCTCACCTGGACCCTCGGCTGGGCCCTCCCCCTCGCCGCCTGCGCCATCCTCATCGCCGCCGCCGCACCCCGCATCCCCGCCAACGACCTACCCGAATGGCTCACCCGCGCCAAACCCGTCACCACCCACGCCACGATCGCCGCCACCGGCATCCTCCTCATGATCACCGCACTCACACAAATGCCCATGAACAGCACCGGCGTCGGCCTCATCGGCAGCACCGGAGCCGCCCTCATCGGCATCGCCACCGGACTCACCATCACCCGCATCCGCACCATCCGCATCATCACCGCGACCGGCCTGGCCATCGGCTACGCACTCGTACTCACCTGGCCCAACCACGGCGCCCTCATCACCGGCTACCTCATTGCCCTCACCTGGTGGGCCATCAACCTCACCGCCCACACCCTCCGACTCGCCTTCCGCGATGTGAGAGCAACCATCCAGCGAATCACCGACGGCCACAACACCAGATGACGGGCCGAGCTACCGGCACTGGCGCGAAGCCAGGTACGGCTCGACGTAGCTGCGCTGAGGATCAATCCCCTCCCAGCGATCGGCCACGCGACAGACGCCGAGTGCAGCCGTGAAGCCGAACGTAACAATGCGTAACAGCAGCAGCACCCCGGTCAACCAGTCGCCCCACGTACGCTCTTGCCGATGAGCGGATGGCCTCGTCGAGCGGGTGATGTCATGACCGTTCCTCCAGCCGACCTTGTTCGGCTAGGTTCGTGGCGTGTCTCGCGTGATCACCAGGTTCTCGGCCGGTCTTGTGCAGGCGTACGACTTCTCAACCGGCCCGGTGGCGGCGTCGGACGTGGTTCCCACTGTGGTGTTCCCGGTCGGCGCGGCAGCCCTGGAGCCGGACAGCTGCGCCGTGGCGCCCGACTTGAGCCGTGCGTTGTACGCGACAATGAACCGGGTGGCATGTATTGACCGTGACGGGGCGACGCTGTGGCAGCTCGGCTTCGAGCCCGCTTCGTCTGCCCAGCCCAACGCCTACACCTGCTGCGGTTTCTCGCTCGACGGCAAGGTCGTGTGGATCTACCGCCCGGACGCGATGGCGCGTAATGCAGGCACCGACACGTGGCTGGCGGTCGACGCCGGCACCGGCCGGATCCTGGCTCGAACGGATCTCGGCTCGGTGGGCCACAGTGGCGTGCAGGTTGCGCACCCGGACGGCGACCATATGCTGCTCGACGTCGGCGAGGGACAGGACGGCACGCGCGTGTACCGGGGCCGGCTCGTCGGCGACCGGATCGACCTGTTCGAGTACCCATGGAGCAACCGGATCCTGGTCTCGGTCGCTCCGGATGGCCGCCACCTCATGACGGTGGACCACGAGTACGCGGACGCAGCGTTCCACACGTACCCAGACGGTGCGGTCGTCGCGCAGATTCCGATCGAGGCGCTGGGCCATGAACCGTTCGACGCATTCGTCGAGCCCAGCGGCGGGTACGTCGACGACTCCACCGCCGTGGTGACCGTCGCGGGTGAAACCGAGGACGAGCAGGAGTGGTTCGAGCGGTATCTTGTCGATCCGCGTACCGGCGAAATCCGTGGCCGGCTCGACGCGCCGTCGGCGCACCAGTACGACTTCGAACCGCTCGGCGACGGCTCCTGGCTCAGCAACACCGATGGCCAGCTCCGGCGCCACACTCTGGGAGGCTGACCACAACGGCCCGCGGTCACCCATGTGGTCGCCGAGGGCGGTGATTGGCCGCGGTATCCGCTTCTGTCGCGATCCGGTGCGAGCGCGCCTCGCCCAGGAAGTGACGGAGTGTAGTCAGCGATTGGGCTCGCCGTGCGACTTGGAGACTTGCTCGGCCGATGTCGTCGACCTTCCGGGTACATCGATCTCCGTAGGCTCTCTCTGGCGTACCTGCATGTGTACTCGGGCCTGTGCCTCGATAGCGAGATCCTGGCCGCGTACCTCGTTGACTCGTAACCCGACTCCGGGCAGCGGCCGGGCCGCCGCGTAGTTGCGCGCCGGACGGGGCGAGATTTCGGCACATCGCCAGCCTTGACGGGCCCAACGGCGAACAGCTGCGTGGCTCCCGGCTCCGACGGTGGGATCCGCAGCCGGACGTTCATGTGCCCGCGTGGTCGGTTCTCCTCACCCTGCGGACACGCAAATCGCCACTGCCGTCAACGCGTGGTGCTCCACCGTGTGCCGCGACTTCAGCAACGCGAAAGCGCGGCGTCAACGCCTGCGCCCTGGTCAGCCGGATCTCGGCTTGACGCCGGCAAGTCCGGCCAGCACACCAGTCTCGCACTCCCCCATTTCTCCAGTGCTGGCTGACACCCGGCGCTCCCGCCGAGTGCGCCGCAGCCAGCGCCCACCCGAGCACCCTCACCGAAAGGCCACCCATCATGAGAACGCTTGCGAATCTCCGAATCTGCATCGAACTCGACAAGACCAGGCGAACGAGTGCTACGGCCAGGTCAACACGCTCCTACGCGCCCGAGCCCCGTACGAACTCACGACAAACTTCACCATCGGGCGAAGGCTCCGCAGCCGCCCCTCATCCACGCCAGGTTCTGAAGGGTCAGCGTAAGGATGCCTGCCCTCACGTGCCGCAGAGTCTCACCTACGCAGAGATCAACGGCAGGCTTGACACCCTGGGGCCGCAACGGGTGGATAGACGTCCACAGCAGACAAATCCAGCGACCGCGCATCGCAGCGGCAGCGCCACCGACCCCAGGTCCCGGCACGGCCGGGATCCCGAAAGGACAACCGATCCATGCCCGCACCACCCCCCACCTACACCCGGACCCGCGCCATCAGACGCCACCGGCCACCGCAACGCTGCCGACCGCGCCGGGCCGCCCCAGCAACCAGATTCGGCCAACACGTTAGGCCGGCGATGAACGGCCCGGCCGCCCCCGAATGGCGGCCAGACCCGCTACTGACCATCGATGACCTCGCCGCCTGGCTGGGCAAGCCCAAGAACACCCTCTACGCCTGGCACAGCCGAGGCAAAGGACCCCGCGCCATCCGCGTCGGCAACACCCTGCGCTACCGACGCAGCGAGGTCGAACGCTGGCTCGACGACCACACCGACGTGGAGCGGTGAGCCATGGCCCGTCCTGAACTACCCATCGGCACCTCCGGCAAGATCCGCACCGAGAGACTCGGCCCTGGCCGGTTCCGCGCCAGAGTCCGGTTCCGTGACTACGACGGCGTGACCCGCGACATCGAGGTCACCAACACCACCGGCCCGGCCGCCGTCCGGGCGTTGAA
>NZ_JBFBAO010000464.1:0-4674 GCF_040682255.1 Micromonospora sp. NPDC051296
GGCGGTCCTGCCGGCGCTCTACCTGCCGAACACCGTGCACGACTTCTTCGACCTGAAGATCTACATGTCGGCGATGGATTGGTGGGCCGCCGGCAACCCGCTCTACGACTACGTACAGCCCGACCGGGTGCAGGGCGAGCTGTACTTCACCTATCCCCCGTTCGCCGCGTTGCTGCTGCTGCCGTTCAGCCTGCTCAAGCTGGGCGCGACCGTGGCGATCTTCACCGGGCTGACCCTGCTGGCCGTGGTGGTCACCACGAGGTGGCTGCTCGACCCGGTGATCCGCCGGCACCACCTGCCCCGCCTGCTCACCCTCGTGGTGGGGGTGCTGCTCGTGCTCGCGGTGGAGAGCACCCGGGAGACGATCACCTTCGGCCAGATCAACATGCTGCTGGTGGTGCTGATCCTGGCCGACCTGCTGTTCGCCGTACCCCGGAACAGCCGGTGGGCCGGCGTGGGCGTCGGGCTGGCAGCGGCGCTCAAGCTGTTCCCGGGCATCTTCGTGGTCTACCTGCTGGCCAGCCGGCGGTGGCGAGCGGCGGCGGTGGCGGCGGCGACCGCCACCGGGGCGACCCTGCTGGCCGCTGCGGTCGCGCCCGGGGACTCGTGGCGGTTCTGGACCCACGAGTTGTGGGCCACCGACCGGGTCGGTCGCACCGACTACACCGGCAACCAGTCACTGTTCGGCCTGTTGAGCCGGATCACCGCCCCAGAGGAGCCGAGCCGGCTGGTCTGGCTGCCGCTGGTGGTGGCCGTCGTCGGGTACGGGCTGTGGCGGGCGGCCCGGGCGGCCCGCGCCCGGGACGCGCTGACCGGCCTGACCCTGACCGGCCTGGTGGCGGCGCTGATCAGCCCGATCACCTGGACCCACCACATCTACTGGTTCATTCCGGCGGTGGTGATCCTGGCCGACGCGGCGCTGAGCACCGACCCGCGCACCGCCGCCGGGGCACGCCGGCGCCGCCGGCTGGTCTGGCTCGCCGTCGGCACCTCGGCGATCATCGTGTACGGCGTGGTGTCCTTCTACGACTTCGGGGCCGCCCCGTCGCGTACCGACACCCCCTGGGAGTTCCTGCTCCGCAACTCGTACGTGCTGCTCTGCCTGGTGCTGCTGGTCGCCCTACCGGTGCGCCCCGGGGCCGACGTGCCGAGGAATGAGTCGCGTGAAGCGGACACTCTTCCCGAGACGCCCATTCACCGGTAATCTTGCGCCAAACAGCTCATCCCCTCCGATGAGCACCGATATCCCCCGGTGAGGGCGGCCCTCCGTGTCGGCAGCGCGGAGGGCCGCCCGCCGTCCCCCGTCCGTCGCCCCACCCCCGTCCGCCGATCATGCACTTTCGGTCGCCAATATGCCCCTTTTGCAGCTTTTGCGGGGACGACAAGTGCAAGATCGGTGGAGCCGGGCGGCGAGGGGCGGCGAGGGGCGGCGAGGGGTCAGCGGGGTGGCGCGGCAGGGCGCAGCGGGTGGTGTGGGGCGGGCAGGTCGGCGAGCGTCTCCGGTCGCCGCATCGGAGCAATCGCCGGCCGGAACGGGCTGGGCACGACGCTGCCCACCGACACGAGCTGCCGTACGGCCAGCGGGCGCGGCCCGGGCTGCGGCGGGGCGCCAAGGCCACTGAGCGAACTCATCCCGAGCCGGCCGGCGAGCACCGGCACCTGGTCCGGCTCCACCACGAAGACCACCTCACGGGGGCGCATCGGGCGCAGCAGGACCAGCGCCGCGAGGATCACCAGCAGCATCCCGCCGGCCAGCGACCCCCAGGTGGCCGGGGCGATCCACCCGGCCCGCAGTTCCGCGCGCAGGTCCAGGGCCAGGTCGGCCTGGCCGTCGGGCCGCATCAGCACCAGGCTGAGCCGCTGGCCGGCCAGGTCAGCGGGGCTCCACTCCAGCACGCCGGCACCGGCGTGCACCCAGAAGGTCTGTGCGGCGGGGCCGGCGGGGACGGTCGGTGGCGCGTCGTCCGCCGGCGTGACCTGCTCCAGCCGGACCGGCAGCGGTCCCCGGGCCAGCGCCATCCGCTGGACCACGGCGTGCGGCGCCCCCGCGAGCCACCGCCGGGCCTCCTCGGCCGGGGCGAGCCCGACGAAGGCCGGCCCGTCGGGCGTACGGGCATCCAGCCGCAGCCGGGACTGCCCGCCTCGGGCGAACGGCACCTCCTGCCGCACCAGCGCGTCGAGGTCGGTCACCACCACCGCGTGCCCCGGCGTCTGCACGGTCTCGAACTGCGCGGTGAACGCCCCATTGGGGGCGGCATGGCCGGTCACCAGGCCGAGCGCGGCAGCGCCGAGCAGCGCGGTGGTGCCGATGGTCAGCAGCACCATTCCGGTCAGCGCCCACACGAAACGCATCCGCCCTGTCCCCCTCCGTAGCCAAAACACCCGGCCGACCTTACCCAGACGGAGCCGCCGATCAGCGGATATCCACGGCACGGACGTAGAAAGCGGGCAGGCCCGCCGGAAATCTCCGGCGGGCCCGCGAGGCAATGACGGTCAGGACGTCGGTGCCGGCTCGCCGCTCTGGGCGGCGTCGCCGCCCTCGCGCCGGGTACGCGCGAACGCCAGCCCGCCCAGCACCAGCCCACCGACCCCGGCGATCAGCCCGGCGACCCCGAGCCCCACGGCCAGCCCGTTGCCGTCGTCGCCCTCGTCAGCCGCGCCACCCGCCACGGCGGGCGACTCCGCGGGCTGCGCCGACGGCGTGGCCGGCGTGGCGGCGGTGAGGGTGAGCACCGGCGCCGGGGCGGCCGGCTCGGTGCCGGGCTGCGGCTCGTCGATCCAGCGCACCACGTCACCGTTGGAGTAGGTCTGCAACGCCTTGAAGACCATCTGGTCCACCTCGGGCAGCGGGCCCATGGAGATCGGGAACTCCTGGAAGGTGCCCGGGGCGATCGCCGCAGCGCCGCTGGCCGTCCAGGTGACCTTGGCCACCACCTCGGAGATCTCACTGCCATGCACCAGCACCGGCGGGTCGACCTTGCGCTTCTCCACCGCCACCGTCCAACCCGGCACCGGCATCGTGGACACCGAGCCGACCGGGGCGTTCTCCGGCAGGAAGATCTCCAGCTTGGTGGTCGACGCCGAGTCGCTCTCGTTCGGCACCCGGAACGCGAACCGGCCGTAGCCGCCCTGCTTGGCCTCGTTCGGGTTGACCGTGACGTGGGCCGACGCGGGCGCCGCGAAGCCGAAGACGGCCGTGGCGATGGCGCCGAGCGCCAGGGCGGCAGCCGCGCCTGCGGTACGCCGGTGACGGATCATCGGTGGAACCTTTCTAACGGATGGGCACGGTGGCGGTCACCGTGGCCTGGTCGATCTCGGTGGTGCGGGCGGTGACCCGCATTTCCCACTCCCCCGCCGCGGGCAGGCTGATCTCCCCGGTGGCGTGGTTGTCGGTGAGCGGCAGCAGCGGGACGTCGATCGGCTCGATCCCGGCCGACGGGAGCGCGACGGTGGCCTTCCACTCGACGACCGGCTGCGGCCGGTTGTCCAGCGTGTACGCGTAGAAGTGCACCGAGTTGTTGCCCCGCTCGGCCGGGGTGATCTCGATCTGCAACGAGTAGAGCGAGCTGTTCACCCTGGTGCTGAAGGAGCCACTGTCGAGGGCGGCCACGTCGGCCGAGGCGGTGCGGGCCGGCGGGGTCTGCACCAGGACGGCCGACACGCCGAGCACGATCGCGGTGATCGCCAACTCGGCCAGGATCGCCCGGCGTACCGGCGCCGGTCGGCTCGCCGCGATCCGCTTGCGCACCAGATACCGGGAGTACGCGGCCACCGCGATCACCGCCGCGAACAGCCCGATCTTGGCCAGCACCAGCCGTCCGTACTGGGTGCTCACCAGCGCCGCCGGGGTAGCCACCTCGATCAGGGCCTGGACGATGCCGGCGAGCAGCAGCGCGGAGACGGCCAGGGCGGCCCAGCGCGACCAGATCGGCAGGATCGCGCCCAGCTCCCGCTCGTCGGCCCGGGGCAGCAGGAACACGGCGAGCATCACCAGCCCACCCAGCCAGACCGCCATGCTGCCCAGGTGCACCGCGTCGACGACCACCGACACGGCCGGCGCGGGCGAGGCCGCCGGGTGCCCGGCCAGCGGCCAGGTGAGCAGCGCTCCCCCGGCGAGGACGCCGAGGATCACCAGGTCGGTACGGCCCACCGGCCCGGCCAGCAGCGGCCGGAGCAGGAACGCCGCCGCGGCCAGCAGCCCGAGGCGGACCAGATGGGCGGCCCCGAACGCGCTACCGAGCGTCAGGCTGAGCCCCTCGCCGGTGATGTCGAACGGCCCGCCGCCGTTGGTGTACGGCACCTGCAGCAGCGTCACCGCGACCGTGGCCAGCGCCACCAGCCCGAGGCCGGTCCAGGCCAGCCGGGCCGGTCCCCGGCGAGACAGCCGGCGCGGCCAGAGCAGGGCGAGCACCAGCGCCGGGCCGACCACCAGCAGCAGGCCGGCGTAGCCGACGAACTTGGCGACCTTGATCGCCGCGCTGACCACCGGATCCGCCCTGCTGTCGTTGCCGGTGTCCACCGGCGGCTCGGAGGGGGCGCCGACGGAGTAGGTGAACGCCCCGGAGACCGGGTGGCTGTCGGCGGAGATCACCCGGTACGTGACCAGGTAGGTGCCGTTTCCGGCGGAGGTGTCGACCGGGATGTTGACCACGCTGTCGGCGAAGGTCGGCTCAC
>NZ_JBFBAO010000465.1:0-4669 GCF_040682255.1 Micromonospora sp. NPDC051296
GTAGCCTGAAAGCAGGAACGACCCAAGATCGTCTAGCCGGACGTGTCACGGATCAAGTGACAACGATCCGTAACGCATCAAGTGGAGCCCGACACGGCCGGTAGCCGGTCCGGGCCAGCTCGGCACCGAGGTTCACGACGGGTTGACGGGTCGGCACCCGGTGCTACTCTGGCGGTCGTCGAGCACGCCAGTGCGGCCTTCCTGCCGGATCGCTGGGCTCGACCACAGAGATGCTGAGCGGCCTTCCTGCCGCTGATGCGGGCCAGATCCCGCCGGTTCTCGATCACGTTGGCCGCGATGTCGGCCCGGAATCCGCTGAGTGGCCCAGCACGGTCTTTCCGCCGTCACGATGGCCCGGATTCGCAACCCTCGACGGGTGGGGCTCGCCTGCGGCAACCCCGCCGGATGCCGACCTCCAGGCACCCCACCCGTCCCGGCCTCATCCAGCACGGCAACCGGAAGGACCTCACCTCAACGGCGGTCAGCCACATCCGCCCTCCGGCGTCAGCCGCCCTCCACGGCGGTGCCAGGAGACACCACGAACACCACCGACGGACAGCGTTCCGGCGACCGGTGGTGGTTCGTCGCCCGTCCCTGCCACCTGCCCTGAGGAGAGATCGTGTCCACCCTGCACCGTCCCGGCGTCGCCGTCGGGCGTGACGCCCAGGCTCTGCACCG
The DNA here is from genome assembly GCF_040682255.1 of Micromonospora sp. NPDC051296. Classification (NCBI taxonomy): domain Bacteria; kingdom Bacillati; phylum Actinomycetota; class Actinomycetes; order Micromonosporales; family Micromonosporaceae; genus Micromonospora; species Micromonospora sp. NPDC051296. Next base: position 679 of record NZ_JBFBAO010000465.1, read on the forward strand.
GGCCGCCACCCCGGACTACTTCGGCTGGTTGGAGCACACCCGGACCGCCGGAGGTTGTGCCCGTCCGATCCGGCTGACCGGCACCATGACCGCCGTCGACCGGGACACCGGGCGGATCCTGGGCGAGCAGCACACCGACGGGCTGCCCGATCGGGTGCTCTACAAGGCGTGCGGCAACCGGCGTGCCGCCCAGTGCCCGGACTGCTCCTGGGCCTACGCCGGTGACGCCTTCCAGGTCATCCGTTGTGGCCTGACCGGCGGCAAGACCGTGCCCGCCACGGTTGCCCGGCACCCGGTCGTCTTCGCCACCTTCACCGCGCCGTCGTTCGGCCCGGTCCATCACCGGCACGTACCCCGGCACACCTGTGCCGACCGGCGGCGCTGTGACTGCCGACCGGCCCCCTGCCACGCCCGCCGTGACGCCCTCACCTGCCCGCACGGGCGGCCCGGGGCCTGCTTCGCCCGTCACAACGGTGCCGATCCGCTGCTCGGTCGGCCGCTCTGCTTGGACTGCTACGACCACGGTCACCAGGTCGTCTGGAACGTCTTCGCCGGTGAGCTGTGGCGGCGCACCAAGCAGGCCGTCGAGCGGTACCTTGCCGCGCTCTGCCGCCGACGCGGTATCCCGAGAGTCGAGGTCGTCACCGACTCGGGCCGGGTTCGGCGGGTGCCGCCGGTGCGGGTGTCTCACGGGAAGGTTGCCGAGATGCAGCGCCGGGGCGCGGTGCACTTCCATGTCCTGCTGCGTCTCGACGGGGTCGATCCCGGTGACCGGCACGCCCTGGTCCCGCCACCGGCCGGGATCACCGTGGACGACCTCGACGCCGCCGTGCACGCTGCCGCCCGGCAGATCGTCTTCGCCACTCCGCCGCATCCCGACCGGCCGCAGGGTTGGCCGATTGCCTGGGGCGCGCAGGTCGACGTGCGCCGCATCGGCACCGGCGACGGGGACGTGACCGATGCCAGGGTGGCCGCCTACCTGGCCAAGTACGCCACCAAGGCCACCGAGGTCACCGGCCACTGCTCCACCCGGCTCACCCCGGGCACCGTCGACGCCTACGCCGATCCGGAGGGCGACCACCTGGCCCGGCTCATCGACGCCTGCTGGCGACTCGGCCGCCCCACCCGGCACCGCACCAGCGACACCGCCGCCCAGGCCGACGACCGTCAAGGCGACCTTGACACCACACCCGATGTCTACGCCGGGCTGCGACGGTGGGCGCACATGCTCGGCTACGGCGGGCACTTCCTCACCAAGGCCCGCCGGTACTCGGTCACCTTCGGGCTGCTCCGCGACACCCGCGCCACCTACCGCGCCGATGACGGCTCAGTCACCGTCGGCACCCTGGCCTTCGTCGGCTCCGGGTGGCTCACCGACGGGGACGCGCTGCTCGCCAACACCGCCGCCGCCCAGCACCGGGAACGCAGCCGCGTCGGCCGGGAAGAACTCGCCCACGAGACGTGGTTGGGGGTGGCGGCGTGACCCGACCCCTCACCCCGCGCTGGTACTCCCCCGCCGAGGTCGCCGTGCTACTCGGCTTCGGCGTCTCCAAGGTCAAGATGAAGATCGCCACCGGCGAACTGCGCTCCATCAAGGACGGCAAGTACCGCCGCATCCTGCCCGAATGGGTCGACGACTACATCCGCGACCAGATCGACCGGCAGGAGGCCGCCTGATGCCCGCCCGTGCCCGCGCCAACGGCGAAGGCTCGATCTTCCCGTACCGCAACGGCTTTGCCGCGTACGTCTGGGTCACCAAGCCGGACGGGAAGCGCACCCGCAAGTACGTCTACGGCAAGACCCGGGACGCCGTCCACGACAAGTGGATCAAACTGCACCAGCAGGCCAAGGCCGGACCGGTGGCGACCAGTGTCCCGACCGTGGGCAGCTTCCTCGCCTACTGGCTGACCGAGATCATCGAGCCGAACCGGGCGCCGCTCACCTACGCCACCTACGAGACGTTCGTCCGCCGTTACCTCTCCCCCGGTCTCGGCACCAAGCGGCTCGATCGGCTCCAGGCGCGCGACGTGCAGACCTGGCTGAACCAGGTGTCCCGCACCTGCCAGTGCTGCGCCCAGGGCAAAGACGCCGCCCGCCGTCAGGAGAAGCGTCGCTGCTGCGCGGTCGGCCGGTGCTGCCAGGCGGTCCCGTCGACGCGCACGGTCAGCGACATCCGGGCCGCACTGCGGGCCGCCCTCACCCACGCCCAGGCCGAAGACCTCATCACCAAGAATCCGGCCGTGCCGGTCACCCTCGCCACCGTCCGCCGCCGACGCGGCAAGTCCTGGTCCAGCGACGAAGCACGCCGCTTCCTCGAATCCGCCCGCGCCGACACCGACCCGCTCTACGCCGCGTACGCCCTGGTCCTCGTCACCGGCCTGCGCAAAGGTGAAGCCCTCGGTCTCACCTGTGCGGACGTCGACCTCGACGCCGGAGAGCTGACCATCGGGCGGCAACTGCAACGCGTACGCGGGAAGCTCCTGCACCGCGACACCAAGACCCAGGCATCCGACGCCACCCTCCCGCTGCCCGACATCTGCCTGGCCGCACTCAAGCTGAGGAACGAGCAGCGCGACGAGGCACGGGCAGCCGCCGGTAAGGCGTGGCACGACAACGACCTGGTCTTCACCACCCGCTACGGCACGCCCATCGAGCCGCGCAACTTCCAGCGCTCCTGGCAGACCCGCTGCGACAAGGCGGCAACGAAGCCGATCACCGTCCACGACGCGCGGCGGACCTGCGCCACCCTCCTGGCCGACCTCGACGTGCACCCGCGAGTCGCCATGCAGATCCTCCGGCACGCCCGCTTCTCCGTGACGATGGAGATCTACACGCAGGTGTCCTCGCAGGCGACCCGGGACGCGCTCAAGCGCCTCGGCGAATCCCTGACGCGATGACGAACTGCTGTACTTCGCTGCTGTACGGGCAGCAGAAAGGCCACCCCCCGAAGCCGGGAAGTGGCCTGAGCTGCGTGGGCGATACTGGGATCGAACCAGTGACCTCTTCGGTGTGAATGTTGATCCCGCCTACCGATCCGTCACCAGTCGTGTCATCTGATGCGGTTGCTTGCGTCCCTTCTACCGCTGGAGATCCCCTAGCCGCGGTCAGCGCCGGACCTCTTGCTGACTTCTCGCTGACTCAGCCCCAGGCATCTCCAACCTCGGCCCCAACATCTCTACTGAATCGCGACTCGTTTCTCTCCTCCATCTCCTCAGCCTCGAAGTGTTCTTTCTCTCGACGCATCTCGGGCGGCAGATGCAGGAAGTCCTGATCAAACACAGTTGGCCTGAGAACCAGGACTGCGACTTTGTGCATCTCACCCATGGATCTCGTAAGTTCTTTCATTGCTCTTGCTGCTTTAGCTTCTGCCGGAACCAGGTCGGGCTTCATGTCACTTCTGACTGCGACCCCAACCTCGGAGCAGCCTTGGTTAACTACGACGAAGACCCTTTGAATATGCCCAAGCTGGACTTGGAGTCGCGCATCTAGGCAGGTAAGCAATGTCAGTATCAGCTTCTCGTTGAACTCCCTCTTGGCCTCAGCGAATGCGATAATTCTTTCCCTTTGATCTTCTGGGGACAAGTCAGACCAGGCATTCGATCGGCGAAACAGATTGGCATATCCGATATATGTATTGGCGGCGGATAAGAACTGCGCCACCGCCAATCGACCCTCTCTCCTAGCCTCGTCATGCCTGGCGACTAGTGACGCCATGCGCTCTTTTCGGGCGCTATGCCGAAGAGTGATTACGATGCCGAATAGGGCAATGAGAGCGGCTGCTATGGGCAGGTACGGAACGACGGATCCCATGTTGATGATTGAAGCAGGGCACCACCACTTCTGCCTGAGATGCCATCCCGTCTGCCGCCGACCCACACACCGTGGAGCGGACCAGGGCCAGGGTGACAAGGTGGAGCGCCCTACCGGACGAACGACCTTGTCGCCCTGGCCCTGGTCTGCTCGGCTTGCCTGGGTCGGTCAAGGACCAGCC
>NZ_JBFBAO010000466.1:0-4662 GCF_040682255.1 Micromonospora sp. NPDC051296
CGGCCGGGTGCTGCCGGACAAGACCGTCCGGCTGGTCCGCGGCGACCGTGAGGCGTTCGGCGTGCACGGCCGCTCCGCCGAGCAGCGGATCGCCCTCGATCTGCTGCTCGACGAGTCGATCGGCATCGTCTCGCTCGGCGGCCGGGCGGGCACTGGAAAGTCCGCCCTCGCGCTCTGTGCCGGGCTGGAGGCGGTGATGGAGCGTCGCCGGCACAAGAAGGTGATCGTCTTCCGTCCCCTGTACGCCGTCGGCGGCCAGGAACTGGGCTACCTGCCGGGCTCGGAGTCGGAGAAGATGTCGCCCTGGGCCCAGGCGGTCTTCGACACGCTCGGCTCAGTGGTGCACGAGCACGTGCTGGAGGAGGTCACCTCGCGTGGTCTGCTCGAGGTGCTGCCGCTGACCCACATCCGAGGCCGCAGCCTGCACGACGCCTTCGTCATCGTCGACGAGGCGCAGTCGCTGGAGCGCGGGGTGCTGCTGACCGTGCTGTCCCGGATCGGCCAGGGCTCACGGGTGGTACTCACCCACGATGTCGCGCAGCGGGACAACCTCCGGGTCGGTCGGCACGACGGGGTGACCGCCGTGATCGAGGCGCTCAAGGGGCATCAACTCTTCGCGCACGTCACGCTCAGCCGTTCGGAGCGTTCTCCGATCGCCGCGATGGTGACGGACCTGCTGGAGGACATCCCGCACTGATGACCGTTTCGGGCGTGTTGGGCTGCATTTTTTGAGTGACCCACGTCACAATTGAGGCTGATGGTTTCCCATCAGCCTCACTGTGCGCGATCGTGTCCGACGGGCGCCCACGCACCCGACGCATCGTTGGTGATCGTTCGTCACCCCGCGAGGGGTTCGGACGATTCGCCGGGGAGGCGGACGCGGTGCGTCTACGGCGATCGGCACGCCGGTCGCGGGCGCTCGCGGCGCGCTTCGGCCCAGTGCGGTCGCGGCCACGCCGCGTCCCTGACCCCGACGAAGGGATCACTTCGTGAGTCGGCTGTGGAGCCGGTTCGCCGCCCGCACCGTCGCTGTCGCCCTGCTCTCCGTGGGCGTTGCCGGCGGTTTCTATCTGGGCGAGGACCGCCAGTCTCAGCACCGGGGGCCCGACGCGCAGGTGGCCGGCAGTGTCACCGAGATCGACGTCGACTACCGGCAGGAGCAGCAGGTCTCCCGCCAGGTACGGGCCGCCCGGCAGCAGGCCGCCGAGACCAGGAAGCGGGCCCGGGCCGCCGCCGAGAAGGCCCGCAAGGCCGAGGAGGCGGCGCGCAAGAAGGCTGCGGAGGAGAAGGCGGCCAAGGAGGCCGCGGAGGCCGCCGCTCGGGCCGCGAAGCCGTACGACGGTCCGATTCCCGCCTCCTGCGAGGAGTACAGCGGCCACCGGAAGACCGGCTGCGCGCTCATGATCGACGCGGGGTTCGAAATCGACCAGTTCCCCTGTCTGGACAAGCTCTGGAACAAGGAGAGCGGCTGGAACCCCAAGGCCCACAACCGGTCCTCCGGGGCGTACGGCATCCCACAGGCGCTGCCGGGCAGCAAGATGGCCTCGGTCGGCGACGACTGGCAGAGCAATCCGGTTACCCAGATCAAGTGGGGGCTCGGCTACATCGAGGGCCGGTACGGCACCCCGTGCAAGGCCTGGACGCACTCGCAGAACAAGGGCTGGTACTGACCTGACCTGACGGCGGCGGGGGCGCGGGTGACCGTGCTCCCGCCGCCGTCGTTGTCGGTCCCGCGTTGCCTTCATGCGGCGGTGGACCGGTCTCCGTGGGCGAAAAGTGGCGGCTGCCGGCGTTTACTGATAGCTGTTGACAGGTGACGTTGCACCCCGGAAGTGGCGACCCCCACCGGTTCGGCACCGAGGCCTTCTACGCGGCGCTCGGCCGGGCCTTCGTGGCCATGTGCGCGGTGGTGCCGATCCTCTTCCTGATCGAGGGCCTCGACCAGTGGCTCGGTGCCGGCTTCGACTCCGCCGCCGGCATCATCCCGAAGCGCATCGAAGGGCTCGACGGGGTCTTCTTCTCGCCGTTCCTGCACCACGGCTTCGACCACCTCTACAGCAACAGCATTCCGCTGATTCTCCTCGGCACCTTCGTGCTGGCCGCGGGTGCCCGGCGGTTCCTCTGGTCCACCCTGGTGATCGTGCTGGTCAGCGGCCTCGGTGTGTGGTTCACCGGGTCGCCCAACACGATCGTCGTCGGGGCGAGCGGGGTCATCTTCGGCTACCTCGGCATCCTGCTGACCCGAGGCATCTTCGAGCGGAGCTGGTGGAACTTCGCCGTCTTCCTGCTGGTCGGCCTCCTCTACGGCGGCCAACTGGTCGGCGTCCTGCCCACCGACGAACGGATCTCCTGGCAGGGGCACCTGTTCGGGCTGCTCGGCGGCATCGTGGCCGCGATCATCTTCCGCCGTCGGCGGCCTGACCTCGACGGGTACCGCTCCGAGTCGCCGATGACCATGCCCTGAACCGGCCACCGAGGGCGGCGACCGCCACGGCGACGAGGGTGAGGCCGGCCCCGAGCAGGGTGGTGGGACCGGGGCGTGAGGCCGCCGTGGGAAGTAGCAGGTCCAGCAGCACCGCGCCGGTGACCTGACCGGCGATGGTGGCCAGGCCGAGCAGCAGCACGCCCGTGAAGCGGACCACCGCCGCGGCCACCGCGATGAACGTCACGCCGATCGGTCCACCCAGGTAGAGCCAGGGCTCGGCGGGCAGGCTCCCCGGTGGTCGACCCCGCAGGGCGAGGTCGACGGCGAACGCGGCCAGCAGCGCCGCCGTACCGACGGCGAAGTTGACCAGCGTGGCGGTCAGGGTGCTGGTCGTGGTCACCCGGACCCAGCCGTTGACCGCCTGCTGCCAGGCCACCCCGACACCCGCCAGCAGGGGCAGCACGGCCAGCACGAGGGCTGTCGGCTCGCCGAACCGGCCGCTGACGGCCAGCAGCACCGCCGCCACCGTCAGGACCGCGCCGGCCAGCCGGGCGACGGTCACCGGTTGCCGGCCGCTCGGGCCGACTCCCGCCCGGTCGACCAGCAGACTGCTGCCGGACTGGCCGGCGACCACCGCCACGGTGAACGCGGCCACGCCCAGGGCGCCGACGGTGGCGCCCTGGGTGAACACCAGGAACGCACCGCACACGCCACCGAGACACTGCCAGGGCCGCAACGTGCCGTCGGCGAGGGCACCACGCAGGGCGGCCAGGCCCCGGCGCCCGCCCCGGGTCGCCGGCACCAACACCAGCAGCACCAGCAGGCCCAGCCCGAACGAGACGACTGCGGCGGCGATGCCGTCACCCAGCCGTCCGCCGAGTTCGCCGTTGATCCGGGACTGGACGGCCACGGCGACCCCGGCGACGGTCGCCAGTCCCAACGCGCCGGCCCGGCGGCCGGCCGACAGTGCCGGCCGGGTCGCCGTTCCGGCCGCGCTCACGCCATCGCCTCGCCGCTCCCGCTCACGCCTGCTCGGCCAGGGGTCGGCCGTCGAAGTCCACCGCCGAGTAGAGCGCCAGCTTCTCCAACCGGTGGTACGAGTCGATCACCCGGATGGTGCCGCTCTTCGAGCGCATCACGATCGACTGGGTGTACGCCCCGCCGGCCCGGTACCGCACGCCGCGCAGCAGGTCGCCGGAGGTGACGCCGGTCGCCACGAAGAAGCAGTTGTCACCGGTGACCAGGTCGTCGGTGGTGAGCACCCGATCCAGGTCGTGCCCGGCGGCGATCGCCTTCTCCCGCTCGGCGGCGTCGCGCGGCCAGAGCTTTGCCTGCATCATCCCGCCCATGCACTTGAGGGCACAGGCGGCGGTGATCCCCTCCGGGGTGCCGCCGATGCCCATCAGCACGTCGACGTCGGTCTCGCCGCGCGCGGCGGCGATGGCACCGGCGATGTCGCCGTCGGAGATGAAGCGGATCCCCGCCCCGGTACGGCGGATCTGGTCGACCAGGTCGTCGTGCCGGGACCGGTCGAGCACGCAGACCGTGACGTCGGACACGCTGGAGCCCTTGACCTTGGCGATCCGGCGCAGGTTGTCGGCGACCCCGGCGTTGATGTCCACCACGTCCGCGTAGGCCGGGCCGACGGCGAGCTTCTCCATGTAGAAGACGGCGCTCGGGTCGAACATCGCGCCCCGCTCGGCGACCGCCAGCACCGCCAGAGCGTTCGGCATCCCCTTGCTCATCAGCGTGGTGCCGTCGATCGGGTCGACCGCGACGTCCACCTCCGGACCGGTGCCGTCACCGACCTCTTCACCGTTGAAGAGCATCGGGGCGTTGTCCTTCTCGCCTTCGCCGATCACCACGACGCCGCGCATGGGAATCGAGTTGATCAGCTTGCGCATCGCGTCGACGGCGGCACCGTCGCCGCCCTCCTTGTCGCCTCGGCCGACCCACCGGCCGGCGGCCATCGCCGCCGCCTCGGTGACCCGGACCAGGTCGAGGGCGAGATTTCGGTCGAGATTCTGTGGGGTTCGCGTGCTGGTGGTCGTCATCGAACGGCTCCTCCTCGCGGCGGTGCGGGGTTGACCGGGCCGGCGCTGCCGGCTTTGTTCCTGATCCTCACACGATGGCGGACCCGCGACCGGAGCGGGGCGGTGATGGGCCGGATACCGCCGGTCGGGCGGCTGCGAGAATAGCGGGGTGGAACCCGCACAGCCTGCCGACCGCGTGCCCGC